>JAYTIZ010000110.1:0-2680 GCA_043731445.1 Gammaproteobacteria bacterium
GTTCCGCCGAGTTAGGCCCTTTGTGGGACGAGGCGGGGCCGATCATTTATCAATCAAGCAGGAGACAGAAATGAGAATTTTGCGTAACGGTGTATCGAAAACTATTACCACAGCAGTGGCGATTTTTGCATTGTTGGGTCAAACCGCCTACAGCGCGGAGCCCGCAAAATTTCCGGCGAAAAAAGTCTTGGGTGTGGTGGTGAGTAACGAAAATATGACGCTCTATACCTACGATAAAGATGAAGCAGGCAGCGGGAAGAGCGCATGCAATGCGGACTGTGCCACGCAATGGCGGCCTTTTACGGCGGCCGCAGGTGCCACGGATATTGCGCCGTTCTCAGTGATTACGCGTGCAGACGGCGGTAAGCAGTGGGCGATTAAAGGCAAGCCACTATACCTATATGCCAAGGATGAAAAGCCTGGCGATGTCAGCGGCGACAATGTGGATGGAGCTTGGCACATCATCGTGCAATGATGAAGAGAGTGATCTGAACGGCATGAACCAGCAGATAGAAGAATACATCCCGCGCTTGCGCCGCTATGCGCGTGCGCTAACGAGGGATCGCGCACACGCGGACGACCTGGTGCAAGATACACTGGAACGTGCCTGGGGACGCTTGCATCTGTGGCGGCGCGGCTCTGATCTGCGCGCATGGCTGTTTAGTGTTATGCATAATGTATTCGTTAATCAATTGCGCCAACAGCAGCGCGCCGGTGTTTTCTTGACGCTCGACGATGAGGCGGCGTTGCATGTGCCGGTGCGTGCCACGCAGGAAGATGGCCTGGCGATGCGCGATCTTGTCGCGGCGCTTGCGCGCTTGCCGGACGAGTATCGCGAAGTGCTTCTACTGGTGGGGCTGGAACAGATGCGCTATGAAGAGGTGGCACAAGTCTTGGCTATCCCAATCGGTACCGTAATGTCGCGCTTGTCGAGAGGGCGCGAGCGACTACGCGCGCTGATGGCTGGCACTGCGACGCCAGTGCTGAGGAGAGTGAAATGACCCCGCAGCCGGTACCAGAAAAAGACCTGCATGCCTACCTGGATGGGCAGTTGGACGCGGCTCGCCTGGCCGAGGTGGAGGCCTATTTGGTGGCGAATCCGGCTGAAGCGGAACGCATTGCAGCCTATCGGAAACAGAATGAAATGTTGCACACCTTGTTCGACCCTGTGCTGGCAGAGGCTGTGCCGGTCGAGATGCAGCCCAGCATTAAGCGCCGCAAATCGCCCCCGCTACTGCGCTATGCTGCGGCGGCGCTGTGGATGGTAGTGGGTGGGGCGGTGGGTTGGGGCTTGCATGGCAAAGACTCCTCCACATCGGGTTATCCGCAAACGCTAGCGCAGCAGGCTGCGATTGCGCATGCTGTGTATGTACCGGAGGTGCTACACCCGGTTGAGGTGGGCGCGGAGCAAGAAACCCATTTAGTAAAATGGCTGTCTAAACGCCTTGGAACCCAGGTCAAGCCACCCCATCTCGGCAAAATCGGTTTCGATTTAGTCGGCGGCCGTCTGCTGCCGGGGACGCAGGGACCGGCTGCGCAGTTTATGTATCAGGATGCGCGCGGTCAACGCCTGACTTTATATGTGAGCACAGCCGCTTCCGATAAACATGAAACCGCATTTCGCTACGATAAAGAAGGCAAGCTGAGCGTGTTTTATTGGGTCGATGGCACCCTGGGCTATGCGCTCTCGGGCGAACTGGATAAAGACGTTTTGCTGCAAGTAGCTAATGTCGCTTACCACGAATTAAATCCCTGATTTACCCTAGAGCTATCCGTTATAACGGCAGAGTAAATCTCACCATTTAAGGCAGTGCGCATGAAGAAATCTGCTACTTATCAACTCAAGAAATATGGGCGTTTTTTTGCGGGGCTGCTGGCATCTGGGTGGATGGTGGCGGCGTCGGCTGACAGCAGCATGCATCATCATGGAAGTGCCGTGCAAGGGACGCCGCCGCGATTCGTCGCCAGTAGCGCAAAACCGTTTGCGGAACTCATGAATGATTCCATGGCCGTAATGGATGATGGCATGACTCAGGCGCCCATGAATGGCGACGCCAACCATGATTTTGTCACTATGATGATTCCACATCACCAAGGCGCGGTGGATATGGCGAAAGCGCTGCTTATATACAGCACCGATGCTGAACTACGTCATTTGGCACAGCAGATTATCACCGATCAGCAAAACGAGATTAACCTCATGCGGGCTTGGCTGAAGCGTTACCAGAAAACCCCAGTGTCTGTACCCGCAAAAACTTTAAAGGAGTAAATACTGCGTCTATTCCCTCTGTCACTATTGGCAATTATTTTAAGCTCATCCACCCTCGCTGCACCTAGCCCGGCTGATCGCGTTTATACCGCTGACCAGAATAGCAACACCGTATCGGTAATTAATCCTGCCAGCAACACCTTGCTAGGACAAATCCGCCTCGGCAACATTCGTCCCGATGTGCTAAGCGCGTTGTACAAAGGCGAGTTGAATGTACACGGCCTGGGCTTTTCGCCCGACCATAAAACCTTGTTAGTGATCTCAAATGGCTCCAATGCGGTGACATTCGTGGATACTGCCAGCAATAAGATTAAAGGCACGGTTTATATAGGGCGCTCCCCGCATGAAGGATTTTTCACGCCGAACGGCAAGGAAGTGTGGGTGGTGGTGCGCGGCCAAGATTACATCGTC
>JAYTIZ010000111.1:0-13683 GCA_043731445.1 Gammaproteobacteria bacterium
TAATGATTATCATTTATAAATAGCCTCATGTCAAGTATCTTACTAAGCTAATGTTGGCTCCCGCTTTGCGCTTCCCCTACAATACCTGACCTTCCTTCAACTCAAAAAAAGCCCCGCACACCATGGCTGTCGGACTCACACCTTTACCCCTCATGCACCCGGTAACCGGCATCCGCCTGGGCATAGCCTGTGCCGGAATCAAGAAACCGGGACGACGGGATGTCGTCGTGATGGAAATTTGTGAAGGTGCGTCGTGCGCAACAGTATTTACGCAGAATGTCTTTTGCGCCGCACCCGTGACACTGGCGCGTGACCACTTAAAAAAAGCGGCTCCGCGTTTTTTGCTCATCAACACGGGTAATGCCAATGCTGGCACGGGAGAGCAGGGTTTACGTGATGCTGCTCTGTGCTGTGAAACGCTGGCCAGGCGGGCTGGCTGCACCGTTCACGAGATACTACCTTTTTCAACCGGCGTGATTGGCGAGCCCCTGCCAGTGTCCAAACTACAGAACGGAATACCCGATGCCTATAGCGCTCTCACACCGCTAGGCTGGGAAGATGCCGCGCACGGCATCATGACCACAGACACTATGCCCAAGGGCGTGTCACGTCAGCTAATGATCGGCGGCAAGACAGTCACTGTCACCGGCATCGCCAAAGGTTCCGGCATGATCCGTCCTGACATGGCGACCATGCTTGCCTTCATCGCCACAGATGCTGGCGTAGCCCAGGGCGTGTTGCAGCAGTGTCTGGAAGATGCGATGCCGCGTTCGTTTAACCGAATCACTGTCGACGGCGATACCTCCACGAACGATGCTTGCGTGTTGATGGCCACCGGACAAAATGGACTGACCATTGACAGTGCAAAGCATCCTGCCTACACCGAACTATGTGAAGTAATTACCCAGGTGTGCGCTGAACTGGCACAAATGATCGTGCGCGACGGCGAAGGTGCCACTAAATTTATTACCGTAGAGGTTCAAGGCGGTGCTGACGCACAGGAATGCGCTACAGTCGCTTATACCATCGCCCACTCACCCCTCGTTAAAACGGCCTTCTTTGCCAGCGATCCGAATTGGGGCCGCATTCTTGCGGCGGTAGGTCGCGCAGGCTTGAGTAATCTCGATATTGCACGCATCACTATCCATCTCGATGAGGTGTGCATCGTGCGTAGCGGTGGGCGCGCGCCCGACTACCAGGAAGAATTAGGTAAGGATGTCATGCGTCGGCCGGACATCACTATCCGGGTAGATCTAGCGCGTGGCACTCACAATACCACCGTCTGGACCTGTGATTTTTCCTACGACTATGTACGCATCAATGCCGAGTACCGCACCTAGAACAATTCTTGACTACGTTATCTTCTTTAGTGGAACACTCTCTCCAACACGTTGCGGCAGCGGCAATTTTTAATGAGGCTGGCGAAGTGCTGCTGGCCTTGCGCCCCGACCATCTACATCAGGGCGGCTTATGGGAATTTCCCGGCGGCAAGGTTGAGGCAGATGAAGAGGTATTAGCAGCGCTCAAGCGCGAACTTTGCGAAGAGCTGGGAATCACTGTCATATCAGCGCGCCCGCTTATCCGCATTCGCCATCACTATCCTGACAAGGCCGTGTTGCTTGATGTCTGGCGCGTAGATGGGTTTACCGGACAAGCTGTTCCCCATGCGGCTCAGCGTCTGGAGTGGATCAAGCCAGAAGATTTAATGGGTAGAAACTATCCTGCTGCGAATTTACCTATCCTAGCCGCACTCAGACTACCTTTCCTGTATTTGATCAGCGGTGAACCTACACTAGGTGTAGCACACTTTCTGGAAATTTTGGAAAGCTGTCTACGCGGTGGCGCGCAGCTCATCCAGCTACGCGCCAAAACCTTAGATGAAGCAGCCTATCGGGTGTTGGCCCAGCAGGTTCAGCAACGCTGCCGACAACATGGCGCCAAGCTTCTGCTTAATGCTATACCTGAAGTCGCACAAGAGCTTGGTGCAGACGGTGTACATCTGAGTAGCCAGCGCCTAATGAAACTCGCTACACGCCCCATGGGAAAAGATAAATGGGTAGCGGCTTCGTGTCACAACGCTCAGGAGCTTGCCCATGCAGAGCAGATCGGAGTGGATTTTGTGGTAGTGTCTCCTGTGCTCCCAACGCGCAGTCATTCCGGCGCAGCTCACCTGGGATGGGAAGGTCTAAGAACACTGACCGAACAGGCAAGGATGCCGGTTTACGGCTTGGGGGGCTTAGGTTTGGAGCATCTTAATGCTCTGTATCAAAACGGTGCGCAGGGTGTCGCTCTGTTAAGCCGTGTGTGGGATGCGACAGATCCCGAAAAAATACTGAAGCAGCTTACCTAGCGCTAAGACATCAACTCTGCTGTTCGTCTTGCTGCTCGCTGGAATCTTCCGCGCTGGCTGGCTGCTTCTCAGGTATCCGATAAGCCTCGCTCGCCCAGCTACCGAGATCTATAAGTTTGCACCGCTCGCTGCAAAACGGTCGCCAGATTTCTTTGTCCGACCATTCCACTGTTTTTGCGCAGCGCGGGCACTTTACTATTTTTGGCTGTGTCATATGATGCAGCAGGCCAGCTCAAATTCTACATCTTGCTCCGTCTGGATGGCACGCCCACTCACTGCCGGCTCCATGAAGCGCACACTAATACGGTGTTTGCTGCCACTGATTTCAGGATAATAGGGCAACTCAGATGGTACACAAACGCGTACCAACTGACATGCCCCGTCGTCCGCATCCAGTGATTTTTGAAAAGAGCCTTCCTCGGCCAGTTCCGGCTTAGGCGTGGCGCACTCACGAATCAGGCGCAGGATAAGTGCTGTAGCGAGACGTATCGTTTCCAATGAACCCAACCACTCCTGCAAATCTTCTATTCTTTTCTTTGCCGGTTGTTGCAACCAGTAGTGATAAGCAGGTAAATCGAAATCACACAAACCGCCTGGCACTGCGCTGCGCTGTTTGATGCTGGTCAGAAATTCGTTCTGCCGAAGTGGCTGACCCGGTTGTCCATTAAGGGCATGCATCCGATCAATCAGCCCGTCGAGTTCGGTCAATATCTCTGTGAGCTTGGTCAGATCGACACCAGGAGCTTGCTCCAGACGCTCCAGGCTCGCCGCCTGCCGCTCCAATTCTTTGAGAATATCTGCCTTAAGATCGCTACGGCCACATAGATTCAGAATTTCCAGAACCGTTGCCAGTGTGGCGCGGCTGTCCCACACCGAATCTCCTTGCAAAGTGTGCTCAGCCTGGAGATATAAATACTCCAGGCGCAGCAAAATGCGTATCTTTTCGTTGAGCGGTTGCTCGTAAGTAATTTTTTGCACTAGACATCACCAGCAGGGAGAGTAAGAGGGGCTATTGTCCATCACTTAGGCGGTGCTGGCAAATGCCAGATAGGATTGATGGAGCTGTGCGACGCGGCTTTGCAGCGTAGCTTCGTCCTGATCGTTCACGATAACATCGTCGGCCTGGGCTAGACGCTCACGGAAGCCGATCTGGGCACGCAGAATAGCTGCTATTTCAGCAGCGCTGAGACCATCGCGAGCCATCACACGCCGATATTGCAAGTAATGGGTAGCATCCACCACTAGAACGCGATGGACGGAATCTTTCTGGCCGGTTTCCAGTAACAAGGGAACAGCCAATACACAGTAACTATAGTTGAGTTTTTTTATGGCGGCGTCCATTTCCTGGCGGATCAGGGGATGGAGAATAGCTTCAAGCTGCTTACGTTGTTGCGCATCACCGAACACTATGCTGCGCAGCTGTGCACGGTCTAATTCACCTTTATCGTTAATAATGGAGTCACCGAAAATTTCTGCGATGCGCTGCAAAACTGGCATACCGGTGGCGGTCAACTCGCGAGCGACAACATCGGCATCTATCACCGGCACACCCAAACTAACAAAGTGTTTTGCTACGCTGGATTTACCGCTGCCTATCCCTCCCGTTAAACCGACTCGCAACATCTTCTTATGCAAGCCCTGCAAAGTTCAAATAAGTCTGGGTAATTTCTTTTCCCCACAGCAAACTAATCCAACCGGCCAGCGCCAGATATGGACCAAACGGGATGGGAATATTTTTGTCGCGCCCGAGAATAAGGATAAGCACCATCCCCACCACCGCCCCCAACAACGATGAGAGCAAAATAATAACGGGCAAGGCCTGCCACCCTAGCCAGGCACCCAGCATGCCAAGCAGCTTAAAATCGCCCCTACCCATTCCTTCTTTACCTGTTAGTAGTTTAAAGAGTTGATACACTGACCATAGACTCAGATACCCGGCCAGTGCACCAATAATAGCGTTCCGGCCCGTGGCAAATAATATTGTTTCACCTGACCCGGCAAACAGAGTCAGTGCCAGCCCTACCCATAAAAAAGGAAGGGTAATGCTATCGGGCAATAACTGATGGTCATAATCAATAAAACTCAAAGCGATCATTGCCCAGGTGAGCAGTAGCGCTGCGCCGGCCGTCCAGCCGAAACCAAAATGACAAGCCGTTACAGCAGAGAGTACAGCAGTAAATATTTCCACGAGCGGATAGCGCAGCGATATCCTGCTACCGCACGCCGAACATTTTCCGCGCAGCCATACATAACTCAGCACCGGGATATTTTCCCAAGCAGCAATAGCATGGTTGCAGTTTGAGCAGCGCGAGCGAGGAGTAATGAGATCGAAACGTTCTGGCGTAGATGTGGCCGGATTCTCTACAAGCTCAGCGCATTGCAAACGCCATTCGCGCTCCATCATGCGCGGGAGACGATAGATCACCACGTTGAGGAAACTGCCGACCAACAAACCAAGGGTAGCAGCTGTTGCAGTAAAGGCCCAAGGAGTCGCTTGTAGAAAATCAATCAGCGGCATGAAGCCTCTATGTGGTGGATCAAGAAACTAACAGATGAATAGCATTAACTCCGGCATCACATTCCGGTTTTTTTATGAAATCTTTGCCACATCAAGTGATAATAAGCTTCGCCTTTTTTCATTTGCTCATTATTAGAAAGCCGCACCCAGCTTAAAGATGGGCAGATACATGGCAATCACCATGCCGCCTATTAATACTCCCAGTATCACCATGATGAACGGTTCGAGCAGGCTACTCAACGTATCCACCATGTTATCCACTTCTTCCTCGTAAAAGTCCGCCACCTTAGAAAGCATCGAATCCAGGGAACCCGCCTCTTCGCCGATCGCAACCATCTGCACCACCATATTAGGGAACAACTCTGTCTGACGCATAGCCTGATTCAATTGCGTACCCGTAGATATTTCATCACGCATACGCAGAATGGCGTCGCTATAAACGATACTACCCGCGGCACCTGCCACCGATTGCATAGCCTCAACCAGCGGCACACCCGCTGCGAACATGGTCGCAAGGGTGCGCGCAAAGCGCGCAATAGTCGCCTTCTTAAGGATTTCCCCGATGACAGGTAGTTTAAGTAAGATTCGATCTATAAGGTGAGCAAATTTACGCGAGCGTTTTTTCGCAGAGACTATACCCACTACTACACCGATCATCACACCAAAAATGGCCCACCACCACTTCTGAAATATCACAGAAATACTAATGACCATTAAGGTCAAGGCAGGTAAATCAGCACCCGCGCCTTTAAACAGGTCCTGGAATACTGGAATAACAAAAATCAATAGAATAGCGGTGATAATAAATGCCACGATAATGACTGCAGCCGGATACCATAAGGCTTTTTTAATCTTGCCCTTAAGTGCCTCAATCTTTTCTTTATAGGTAGCGATCTTATGGAGCAAGGTTTCGAGAATACCGGCATGCTCACCGGCACGTACCAGGTTACAGTACAGATCATCAAAATACATGGGATGCTTTTCCAAGGCCTCACCCAGAGAATTTCCACCCTCGATGTCCGCCTTCACAGTCAACAGTAAATCCTGCATGCGCGGATTTTCATGCCCACGACCGATACTTTCAAACGACTGCACCAGTGGGACACCGGCGGAAATCATGGTCGCTAATTGCCGACTGAAAACTGCAATATCTTTAGGTGTGATTCTTTTCTTGAAACTCCCCAGGGTGGACTTCTTCTTGACCTTGAGAGGGTTGATACCCTGGCGGCGCAGATCGGCCTTGACCAAGCTTATGTTCTGAGCATGCACCTCACCGCGCACCCGCGTACCGCTTCTATTGGTACCTTCCCAAAAAAACCGATCTTCTTTCTTGATTGCTTTAGTAGTTGCCATACCTCTAACTTCCTCTTAATAGTTGCTCGCTATTGCTCTTACTCAACAATCACCCGGTTGATTTCTGCCAGACTGGTCATACCCTGCTTTACCTTTTCCAACCCGGACTCACGCAGATCTGAAATGCCTTCCCGCTTGGCTTGTTCAGCTATTTGCATCGAATCGCCGCCCTTCATAATAATCTGCCCGATTGCTTCAGTGATAGGCATGACCTGATAAATGCCCACGCGCCCCTTGTAACCATCGGTACATTGCTCGCAGCCGCCAGGGCCATAAAGTTTGAGCTTATCTAAGTCTGCTTCCTTGAAACCCTCCTCTAAAAGAGCTTCAGGCGGAATAGTCTCCAGCTTCCTGCAGTGTTTGCACAGCCGACGCGCCAGGCGCTGGGCGATGACCAAGGATACTGCCGAGGCAATGTTAAAGGGGGCAACACCCATATTAACCAGGCGATTTAGCGACTTGGGGGCATCGTTAGTGTGTAGAGTAGAAAGCACCATGTGTCCTGTTTGCGCAGCTTTGATGGCGATTTCGGCGGTCTCCAGATCACGAATCTCACCCACCATAATAATGTCCGGATCCTGACGTAAAAAGGCCTTTAACGCCTTCGCAAAGGTCAGTCCGGTCTTGGGATTGACATGCAGCTGGTTAACGCCGGGTAGATTGATTTCTACAGGATCTTCAGCGGTACAAATATTCCGGTCCGAGGTATTAAGGATGCCTAGCGCGGTATAAAGCGATACGGTTTTGCCGCTACCGGTAGGCCCAGTGACCAAGACCATACCATAGGGCTGATTTATCGCATCCATAAACAACTTTTTCTGTACTTCCTCGTAACCCAGAGCATCTATGCCCAACTGAGCGCTGCTAGGGTCCAGGATACGCAGCACGATTTTTTCACCGTACAGCGTAGGACAAGTGCTTACGCGAAAATCAATGCTGCGATTTTTAGACAAGGTCATTTTCATACGACCGTCTTGCGGGACACGGCGCTCGGAAATATCCAGTCGCGACATGACCTTGAGACGCGCGGCGAGCTTACCCGCCAAGGCCACTGGCGGGTTAGTCACTTCGTGCAAAATACCATCCAGACGAAAACGCACCCGAAAGGTCTTTTCATAGGGCTCGAAATGGATATCCGAGGCACCCTTGTTAATAGCATCCACCATCATCTTGTTAACAAAGCGCACTACCGGTGTGTCATCAATATCCTGATCGGATCCGGCATCCCTCTGTTCTTCACCGCTGCTTATAGCCAGATCATCGAGTCCGTCATCACTCAACTCATTGAATGCAGTCAGCGAGGTATCCTGCGCTTCCAGCACTTTTTCGATCAGCTTGGTAAGCTTGTCTTCTTCGACGACGACAGGCTCGGTACTTAGCCCCGCGTGGAATTTAATTTCATCCAGGGCACGCAGATTGGTTGGATCGGAGACCGCCACAAACAGGCGTTTACCGCGCTTGAATAAGGGTAAGGCATGATGTTTGCGCACCAGTTTTTCATCAATGCGCACGGCAATGGCAAGCTCAATGTCCATAACATTGAGATCAAACAAGGGCACACCGAATTCCTGCGCAGCGCTAGTGGCAATAGGTACACTTGGCAAGATTTTGTTATCAACGAGATAGCTCACGAAAGGTACTTTGGTACGTAAAGCCTGGTCGTAGGCTTGCTGTGCACGCTCACCACTCAGCAGGCCGTCCTGCACCAGCCTGCGTGCCAAGCCACTGAGCTTGAAATTGATGTCCGCTTTTATGTCAGGTATGGCCATGCGGAACTTACCGTCCTTAAGAGATGTCCGATTATCATAATTTAATTAATAATTGATAGCCAATATATTGATGTATCAGTATCTTTTCCGCACTAAAGTGGCCTGTGCTGAGAACGCTAGCACCTCCCGTCAAGCTATTGATTTGTCCCCGGGAGCTTGTCATCAACCCAGCCGCCACGTACCATGCGCTGACAAGTTACGTGCAAGATTAAGACCAGTTATCTGTGCGCCAAAGGCCGGTCTGGTTAACGCGAGGAGTGTTTATGTTTCATGGCAGTATGGTAGCTCTGGTGACGCCCATGCATGCCGATGGCAGGCTGGACGAGCAGAGTTTGCGGGCGCTGGTTGAGTTTCACATTGAAAACGGCACCGATGCGATCGTTGCCGTGGGTACGACCGGGGAATCCGCCACCCTCGATGAAAAGGAACACTGCGCTGTCATCCGCCAGGTCGTAGAGCAGGTACGCGGGCGGCGGCCAGTCATTGCCGGAACAGGCTCTAATTCCACTGAAGAGGCGATCAGCCTGACGCGCTGCGCCATGGAAGCCGGAGCAGACGCCTGTCTGCTGGTCACCCCCTACTACAACAAACCCACCCAGGAAGGCCTTTATCTGCACTATAAAGCCGTAGCAGAGGCCGTGCCTATACCGCAGATACTCTACAATGTTCCCGGACGAACCGCCTGCGACATGTTGCCTGAGACAGTCCAGCGTCTGGCCACTATTCCCAATATCATTGGCATCAAAGAGGCCAGCGGGAAATTGGAGCGTGTGCACGAGATTCTTGAACGTTGCGGTGGTATAATTGACGTCTACGCTGGCGATGATGGTAATGCCATGGACACTATCCTGGCAGGCGGTAAAGGTGTGATTTCGGTTACCGCCAATGTGGCACCCAAGCTCATGCACGAGATGTGTGTTGCTGCCCTGCAAGGGGATAGAAGTAGTGCCCAAACCATCAACAACCGGCTCATAGCTTTGCATAGAGATTTATTTATTGAGTCTAACCCGATCCCGGTAAAGTGGGCGTTGTATCATATGGGTCTGATCCCACCGGGCATCCGTCTTCCGTTAACCCCTTTGTCAGAGCACTGCCAAGTCGCTGTAAAACAGGCTCTGCAACAAATCAACTAAATAGGATTTACTCATGATGTCTACACGATATTTATTCCGGTCGGTCATGCTGCTCTTCGTGCTTATCGTGCTGGCTGCCTGTACTTCACTAGCCAACAAACTGGATGAGGTAAATCAACCTGCCGATGCAAAAACCGATTACAAAAAGAGTCAGACCTTACCCTCTTTAGAAGTACCGCCAGATCTCACCAAATCTTCAATAGACGACAGCCTAGCGGTCCCGGACATAGATCCCGCCGGCTCTGCCACGCTTTCCGCGTATAACGGCGAACGCCGCGATCCACAGGCGCGAGCCGCCTCCGAAAACGTCCTACCACAGCAGAGTGATATCCACGTTGAGCGCGACGGTAACAAGCGCTGGCTGGTCATACAGGGCGAGCCTGAACAGATTTATCCCAAAGTACGTGAGTTCTGGTTGCAAAACGGTTTTCTGCTCAAACGTGAAGATCCGCGTATCGGTATCATGGAAACGGACTGGTTGGAAAACCGCGCCGACATTCCTACAGACATCATCCGGTCTACTATCAGCAAGGTCTTCGATTCCCTGTATTCCTCTGCCACGCGCGACAAATTCCGCATACGTCTGGAACGCGGCAAAGAAACAGGCACTACTGAAGTCTACATCAGCCATCAAGGTGTAGAAGAAGTTGTAAGCGGCAACTCGACTGTCTTTCAGCCGCGTCCGTCTGACCCGGAACTGGAAGTCGAGATGCTGAACCGCTTGATTGTGTATTTTGGCGTAGATCAGCAGAAGGCCAAGACCTTGCTCGCAGAAAAAGAAGCTCAAACGCCACGCGCGCAGCTGACGCGCGATGCTGCCGGGGCGAGCTTTTTGAGACTGGAAGAGGATTTCTCACGTGCCTGGCGCCGCACCGGGCTGGCACTGGATCGTGTTGGCTTCACTGTTGAAGACCGCGACCGCTCGCGTGGCTTGTATTTTGTGCGGTATGTTGACCCTCTCAAGGACGATAAAAAAGACAAGGGCTTTTTATCCAAGCTCAAATTCTGGGGTGGCAGCGACAAACTCGACAGTAATCAATATCTGGTGAGTGTGGTCGGTGAAGAATCCACTTCGCGCATCGTCGTGCTTAATAAAGATGGCGCACCCGAAAAATCTGATACGTCTAATCGCATTCTGGCCTTGCTGCAAGAACAGCTCCAATAAATATAACGTGCATTAAGGCGACGTTTTGCGTTTTGCATCACTGGGCAGTGGCAGCAAAGGCAATGGAACCTTGGTCGAACATGCGGGTACCTGCCTGCTGATTGACTGTGGTTTTAGCCTGCGGGAGACTGAACAACGTCTGGCTCGGCTTGGTAACCAGGGTGAGGCGCTCAGCGCTATTCTGATTACGCACGAACACGGTGATCACATCAGTGGCGTCGTCGCCTTGGCACGAAAATATTCGCTCCCCGTGTGGATGACGCCCGGTACCTGGTCAGCCAAACGTTTCGGTGATCTTCCCGTACACTTCTTCAGCAGTCATATGAGCTTTGCCATAAACGCTCTTCAGATACATCCTTTCCCGGTGCCGCACGATGCCCGGGAGCCCAGCCAGTTCGTGTTGACCGATGGTGCGTTCCGTTTAGGTATACTGACGGATACCGGCTGTTCCACACCTCACATTGAACACATGCTCACCGCTTGCGATGCACTACTTCTGGAGTGTAATCACGATGGGGCGATGCTTGCCAACGGATCTTACAGCGGAGCGCTCAAGCAACGTGTTGGTGGTGACCTGGGGCATCTGAGCAACGCACAGGCGGCACAAATACTGGACCGAGTAAATCATTCGGGCCTACAGCATGTGGTGGCGGCCCACCTTTCAGAAAAAAATAATACTCCGGCCCGAGTGCGTGCCAGCCTAAGCAAAGTGCTTGGCTGTCAGTCCGATGATATTGTCATCGCCGATCAGGAAACCGGTTTAGGGTGGCGGGAATTGCGATGACTAAAATTCTACAATGTCCTGGCCCCTTGGCCTTATCCAGCTTTCGTTCAGACAAACTGATTAAGGCATTACACAAGCTAGCTCCTCACATCACCCATGTATCTGCCCAATTCCTCCACGTGATCGAAATCGGAGAAGACCTGAACCCTTCTGAGCAGGAGCTACTGACAAAACTATTAAGCTATGACAGCCCACCACCTCTTTCCAGAGTACAGGGGCAAAAACTTTTGATGATGCCACGTGCTGGCACGATCTCGCCTTGGTCTAGCAAAGCTACGGATATTGCCCATGTGTGTGGTTTGACGAAGCTGCGGCGTATCGAACGCGGCATTGTCTATAGTTTTGATAGCTCTCTCAGTGACCACACCATCAGTCTCATCGCTCCGCTTTTACACGATCGTATGACGGAGCAGCTACTCACTGATAACACTGAGATTGACGACCTCTTTCGTGCGACCAGTCCTGCGCCGATCATTCTTATTGATGTGTTGAATGAAGGTAAAACTGCACTCACGGAGGCTAATCATCGCTTAGGCTTGGCCTTGAGTGAAGATGAAATTGTCTATCTGCTGGCCAATTTTACAATGCTCGGTCGCAACCCAACGGATGTCGAGCTGATGATGTTCGCTCAGATGAATTCCGAACATTGCCGTCACAAGATTTTTAACGCCGAATGGGTTATTGATGGTGAACCGCGTGATATCTCGCTGTTTAATATGATCCGTAATACCCACCAGCACCATCCCGACGGCACGCTATCCGCGTATAAAGATAATGCTGCGGTGATGCGCGGTTCAAAGTCTGGCCGCTTTTTTCCCGCACCTCACAGCGGCGAATATCACTATCAACCAGAAGATACGCACATCCTGATGAAAGTGGAAACGCACAATCATCCTACTGCGATCTCACCCTTCCCAGGCGCTGCCACTGGCGCGGGTGGTGAAATTCGCGATGAGGGTGCGACCGGACGCGGCGCGAAACCCAAGGCCGGTTTGACCGGCTTCTCTGTTTCACACTTGCGTATTCCCGGCGCGGTACGGCCTTGGGAACTAACAGACTATGGCAAACCGGCGCATATCGCTTCCCCTTTACAGATCATGCTCGAAGGCCCGATCGGTGCCGCAGCCTTTAATAATGAATTCGGCCGCCCGGCCATCTGCGGTTATTTCCGCACTCTGGAAGCAGTACTTGATACTCCGCGTGGTGTTGAACAGCGCGGCTATCACAAACCCATCATGCTTGCCGGCGGTATCGGCAACATCCGTCCCGCGCATGTGGAGAAAATGGATATCCCGCCCGGCGCACAGCTCATCGTGCTGGGTGGCCCGGCCATGCTTATCGGACTCGGCGGTGGAGCCGCTTCCTCTATCACCAGCGGTAGTGGAAACGAAGCACTGGATTTTGCTTCCGTACAACGTGACAACGCAGAAATGCAGCGGCGCTGCCAGGAAGTCATTGACCGCTGCTGGCAGATGGGCGATGACAATCCCATTCTATCGGTACACGATGTGGGCGCTGGCGGCCTCTCTAACGCCCTGCCGGAATTAGTAGACGCGTGTGGACGCGGGGCGTATCTGAAACTGCGCGCCATATCCAACGCTGACCTGAGCATGTCGCCCAAAGAACTCTGGTGTAATGAAGCCCAAGAACGCTACGTGCTGGCCGTTGCGGCGGAGCGGCTGGACGAATTTCAAACACTCTGTGCCCGTGAGCGCTGCCCCTATGCCGTAGTAGGAGAGGCAACTGAAACTCCTCAGCTGGTATTGAGTGACGAACATTTCGGCAACACACCCATTGATATGCCGCTTTCGGTATTGCTCGGCAAAGCCCCGCGTATGGTGCGTGATGTCCGGCACCAGCCCTTTCCGACCGTAGCTTTCAACACCGCCGATATTGATCTGCACGAAGCCGCACTACGCGTTCTGCATTTCCCGGCGGTGGCCAGCAAGAGTTTTCTTATTACTATCGGTGATCGAACTGTGGGCGGCCTGGTCGCACGCGACCCGATGGTCGGCCCTTGGCAAGTGCCCGTTGCCGATGTCGCGGTCACTGCGGCGAGCTTTGACGTAACTACCGGTGAGGCGATGGCGATCGGCGAACGGGCACCGCTTGCGCTCATCAATCCTGTGGCCTCTGGGCGCATGGCGATAGGCGAAGCACTTACCAACATCGCTGCTGCGTGCATCACTCAGCTGAGTGACATCAAACTCTCCGCTAACTGGATGGCCGCTGCAGGTCATCCCGGCGAAGACGCTGCACTCTATGACACGGTGCACGCCGTGGGTATGGAGCTGTGCCCTGCACTGGGATTATCCATCCCCGTCGGCAAGGATTCGTTATCCATGAAAAGCGTGTGGAGGGAAAATGACGCGACCAAGGAAGTCACCGCGCCACTGTCTCTCATCATAACTGCCTTCGCACCCGTGCAGGACTGCCGCAAGACACTCACATCTCAGCTACGCACTGACCAAGGCGAGACAGCACTTATTCTGATTGATCTCGGCCGCGGACAAAATCGCCTGGGTGGCTCGGCGCTCGCTCAGGTCTACCAGCAGCTCGGCGAAACCACTCCCGATCTGGATGAACCGGAACTCATCAAACACTTTTTTTC
>JAYTIZ010000112.1:0-7994 GCA_043731445.1 Gammaproteobacteria bacterium
CGTGAACACACGCCCAGCCTTGCGCCGGTGTAGCTCAGTTGGTAGAGCAACTGATTCGTAATCAGTAGGTCAGAGGTTCGATTCCCCTCACCGGCACCAATTAAATTGATGTAAATCAATAACTTAAATATAGTAATAGCTCAATGTACTGTAAGCCGTGCCTGTATGTCATGAAACCGGGTAAGGTCGCCTAAAGTAAGCTCAAACGGCACGCCACCGGGGAATTCTCCAGCGATGACCTGGCTGAGCTGTTCGCGGCGGTTGCCTGGGTCAGGGTGTGATTGCAGCCAGCCGGGGCCGCGACCCTGGCCGTCTGTTGCCCGTTCAAGCACATCCATCACACCCAGCATGGCGCGCGGGTCATAACCCGCTTCACCCATAAACACCACACCCAGTGCGTCGGCTTCAATCTCGTCCTTGCGCCCGTATTTCAGGCTGGTGAGTTGGGCGACCACGGCGGCGATGGCCTGCGCACTCTGACCGCTGCCGGGTTGGTTAGGATCAGAGACGGCAACACCCGTAGCGCCTACCAGAAGTTGTGCGAGTTGCCCCTTGGCCAGATGTTCTGCCGCATGGCGACCGACGACGTGCCCGACTTCGTGACCTAAAACGCCGGCCAGTTGAGCTTCGTTTTCCAGGCGCGCCAACAGTGCTGCGGTGATGAAAATTTGGCCGCCGGGTAGGGCGAAGGCGTTAATAGTTTCGCTATCGGCCAGGACATGAAACTGATAGTTGTAAGGCCCCTGTTTGGCGCGGCTCTTGGCTACCACCGACTGACCAATTTCCTCAGCGTAGTCCTGCACCGCCTGGCTGGGATGTAAACCGCCCATTTCTGCCGCCATCTGCGGCGCGGCTTCCAGCCCGAGCGCGATCTCCTGCTGCGGGTTGAGGCTAATGTGCTGAACCTCGCCGGTGACAGGGTTTTCCTGGCGGTAGCCGTAATAGCTCACCAGGGCGAAGAGCACCATCACCGCTGCGATAATGAGCCGGGGAGAAATGCGCATCGTTACATCCTTAGCCTAAAGACCGTGGCGCGACATTTTCCGGGTGAGCAGTGAACTGATTAACGCTTCGGGAAATAATTCACGGTAATTTCCTGCGCAGGCAGCGTTAAGCTTGGCTGTTTCTGAGGCCATCTGCTGCTGGGCACTTTTGACGGTAGTTTCCTGCCAACTGGAAAGATCAGCCAGGGGTGTCCGTTTATACTGCTCCAGAATATGTTGGTGCAGGGCGTAATGCGCGACGGCTTCCAGATATTGATCCAAGGCTTGATATTGCTGGGGGCTGGCTAGATTCATAGCGTTCTCCTGATGAAGTAAAAATACATGGCCCGAAAATTAACTGGCCGAGGATAGTCTATAAGGTAATAATCGTAACTTATAGCTCAATTTTAGTGCGCCGGACTTTTGCGATAGCGTTACGCTTTTTGCCCTCCAGCCGCCGTTCTTTGGCAGCCCGGCTGGGTTTAGTGGGGCGGCGTTTCTTCGGCACATGGTTCAATACACGCAAACGCGCGATGAGCCTAGTGAAAGCCAGGGTGCGATTGCGATGTTGAGAGGAAGAATCCTGCGCGATGACCACCACGCCCGAAGGCAGGTGCGTGATGCGCACCGCCGAGCTGGTTTTATTGACATGCTGCCCGCCGGGACCGCTGGCACGGAAGGTATCAATGCGCACTTCGTGTTGCAGCACAGCACGATCCAGCGCATAGGGTGGTTGCATGGGAGCTGACATAGGCTTAGTTTAAGGATGGTAGGACAGCGCGTTGGCCATACTAAATTATACGCCCGGAGAATGGTAATTTGCTCAACGCCATCTGGATAGGTTTTTTTCTGATTGCCTTCGTCGTCGGTCTCGCCAAGATGATTTTTCTCGGTGAGTCTGAAGTATTTGTCGCCATGATGAAAGCGACATTCGATACGTCCAAAGTGGCTTTTGAGATTGCGCTGGGCCTGACCGGTATCATGACGCTGTGGCTAGGCATCATGCGCATTGGCGAGCAGGGCGGATTTCTGAATCTCTTGACGCGCCTCATGACACCGTTGTTCAGGCGGCTGTTTCCGGAAGTGCCAGCAGGCCATCCGGCGCTGGGTTCCATCATCATGAACATGTCCGCCAATATGATGGGCCTGGACAACGCCGCCACGCCAGTGGGTTTGAAGGCCATGCGTGAATTGCAGGAGCTGAATCCTTCGAAAGATACCGCGAGCAATGCGCAAATTCTGTTTTTGGTTATCAACGCTTCTTCGGTAACGATTTTCCCCGTCACGATCTTTACCTACCGCGCACAACAGGGCGCCGTGGATCCCACAGATGTGTTTATTCCGATTCTCATCGCAACTTACGCTTCGACGATGGTGGGTTTGATCGCGGTGGCGTTGGCTCAGCGCATCAATCTGTTTGACCGCGTGGTGCTGGCGTATCTCGGCACCATCACGGCGGCCGTCGCGGGGCTGGTATTTTATTTTATGCAATTGCCCAATGCAGAAATGTTGCGCCAGTCCGGCATCGTGAGTAATTTTTTACTGTTTTCCATCATCGTGATTTTTTTGCTGGGCGCGATTCGCAAACGGGTGAACGTCTATGACACCTTTATCGAGGGCGCGAAGGAGGGATTTAGCATCGCCGTGACCATCATCCCGTATCTAGTCGCCATGCTGGTCGCGATTAGTGTCTTTCGTGCCAGCGGTGCGATGGAGATAGTTCTTGGAGGTGTGCGCTGGGCGGTGAACTCTATAGGAATGGATAACCGTTGGGTGGAAGGTTTGCCGACAGCGCTGATGAAGCCGCTGTCGGGTAGTGGCGCGCGCGCGATGATGGTGGAGACTATGCAGACTTACGGAGCAGATTCGTTTGCCGGGCGTCTGGCTTCCGTTATTCAGGGCAGCACTGAAACAACGTTTTATGTGCTGGCGGTGTATTTCGGGTCGGTGGGAATTCGTTACACGCGCCACGCGATTTCCTGTGCACTGCTGGCAGATGTGGCGGGGATTGTTGTGGCGATTCTGGTGAGCTATTTGTTTTTTGGATAGTTTACCCCTCATCCCAGCCTTCTCCCGCAAGGGGAGAAGGGGAAAAATCCTAGGGGAGGAGACAAATTTGTTAGGCGATCTTCTCGCCCGCTGCCTGCTGATCGGCGTGATACGAGGAGCGGACCATCGGGCCGCTTGCTACATTGGCGAAACCCATGCTCTGCCCCAGCACGGCGAGTTGGTCAAACTCTTCGGGCGTCGCAAAGCGTGCGACGGGCAAGTGATGTTTGCTGGGCTGCAGATATTGCCCAAGAGTGAGCATCTCGCAGCCGTGCGCCCGCAGGTCACGCATGACCTGTTCAATCTCTTCTAGTGTTTCACCTAAGCCGAGCATCAATCCTGATTTGGTTGGGATGTCGGGATGCGCTTGTTTGAAGCGCTGCAAGAGCTGTAACGACCAGGTGTAGTCTGCACCCGGGCGAGCTTGTTTGTACAAGCGCGGCACGGTTTCCAGGTTATGGTTGAACACATCAGGTAAGGCTTGCGTCAATACTTCTAAAGCAATGTCCATGCGGCCGCGAAAATCGGGTACCAGGATTTCGATGCGTATGTGCGGAGAGTGAACGCGCACGGCTGCAATACAATGTTTGAAATGTTCTGCCCCGCCGTCGCGCAAGTCATCGCGGTCAACCGAGGTGATGACGACGTAGCTCAGGCCCATGGCGGCGATGGTGCGGGCGAGATTTTCCGGTTCATCGGCGTCGAGCAAGTTGGGTTTGCCGTGGGCGACATCGCAGAACGGGCAGCGCCGTGTGCAGATGTTACCCATGATCATGAAGGTTGCGGTGCCGTGACTGAAACATTCGCCGAGGTTAGGGCAGGAAGCTTCTTCGCAGACGGTATGCAGATGGTGTTCGCGCAACACGCTTTTCAGGTGCATTACCTGCGGGGTGTTCGGTGACTTCGCGCGTATCCAGGCCGGTTTGCGCTGGAACGTGGTCGTGGGCACAATCTTGATTGGGATGCGCGACACCTTGGATTCCCCTTTCAGGGAATTAATCGAAGGTGCAGGAGTTTCTTGTTTATCCATAGTGCGGATTCTAACTTATTTCAGATGTTGAATCATGTGTTCCGCTAAGCTGCGCTCTATCTGAGCGAAGTCTGCGGGGCAACCCAAGTCGCTAAGCTGCGTTACGCTCAGGGCCGGATAGCCGCAGGGGTTGATGCGCTGAAAGGGTGATAAATCCATGGCGACGTTCAGGCTGAGACCATGATAGCACTTGCCGCGACGCACGCGCAGGCCCAGCGCGGCGATCTTGGCACTGTGCACATACACACCGGGGGCCTCGCGGCGGGCCTCGCCCGCTATGCCGTAACCGGCCAATAAGTTGATGATGGCTTGTTCCATTGCGTTGACGAGCTTGCGCACGCCCCATCCGCGCCGCTGCAAATCCATTAAAACATACGCGATGAGCTGACCGGGGCCATGGTAAGTGACCTGTCCGCCGCGATCAGTGTGGATGACGGGAATATCGCCGGGGTCAAGCAGATGTTCGGGTTTGCCGTTGAGGCCGTGGGTAAAGACGGGCGGGTGTTGCAGCAGCCAGAGTTCATCGGGGGTATCTGAGGTGCGTGCGGCGGTGAAAGCTTGCATGGCGTCCCAGGTGGACTGATAGCCTTGCAGTCCGTCGAATGAGCGGACGGTGATCTCAGCTAAATCCCCGGTGCCCTCTCTGGTTAAAACAGGAGGGTCCGTATCAAGCTGCCGTGACACTCGTGTTGGCGCGCAGACTTTGCTTGTAGTCACGGAAGATCGCCGTCATGCGTTTCCACATCGGGCCGGGTATACCCTCTTTGACGAGGTAACCGTCGAGACGGGTGACGGGCAGGATTTCCTTGGTGGAGCTGGTAAGCCATATTTCATCGGCGGTCTGGAGATCACTTTCAAACAAGACGTCTTCGCGGCAGGCGATGCCGTTAGCGGCGGCCAGTTCGACGATCAGATCACGCGTGATGCCGGGCAAAAGTTTAGGGCTGTGCGGGGGCGTTTGAATAACATTGTCTTTGACGATAAACAGATTGCTCGCCGCGCCTTCAGTGGCCTGGCGGTCACGAATTAAAATAGCCTCCACCGCACCGTTATCAACCGCCTGCTGACGCATCAGCACTGCGGGCAGCAGCGTAATAGCCTTGATGTTGCAGTACTGCCAGCGGATGTCGTCCAGCGTGATGGCTGCGATGCCTGCTTCAGCCAGGCCAGGCGTGGGTTCGGGCAGCGGGCTGCTCATGGCGAACACCGTAGGGAGTACGCCTTTGGGAAAAGCAAAATCGCGCTTGGAAACACCGCGCGTCACCTGGAAATAAATATATTGGTCAGTGACGGCAGGGTTGGTGTTGCGCTTGACCAGTTCGGTGAGCATGGCCAGCCACTCGGCAACGGTAAGCGGGTTGGCCAGACGTATGCCAGCGAGGCTTAGTTCCAGACGTTTGAGATGTTGCGCGAGGCGGAATAATTTTCCACCGTAGACCGGGATGACTTCGTAAACACCGTCGCCAAAGATGAAGCCACGATCCAGCACGGAAACATAGGCTTTATCCAGCGGGAGGAAATTGCCGTTGAGGTAGACGGTTGGGGTAAGCTCAGTCATGTCCAGTCACACTATTATTTTAGAGTGGTTAGATGCTGTAAGCGACTACAGTTGTGCGTACCACAGCTTAACACTGTCCACCATGCGCTGCCACAGGCTTCCCTCGGCAATATCTTCCAGCGCAATCAAGGGGCGTTCCAGTAATACTTTATCACCCAGATTTATTTTGACCATACCTTTTTGCTGACCCTTTTTGATGGGCGCGGTCATGGCTGTGCCAATTTCCAGGGTGGCTTTCAGATTTTTATATTGGCCGCGTGGCACGGTGATGTAAAGCGCTTCGTTCAGACCCAGATTCAGGCTGGAGCTTTCACCCTTCCAGACGCGCACAGTGGAGAGTGGTTTTTCAGTGGTATAGAGGCGGTGCGTTTCAAAGGAACGAAAGCCGTAGTTGAGCAACTCCAGACTCTCGGTGGCGCGCAGTTTATCGCTCGCGGTGCCGAGCACGACGGAAACGATGCGCATTTCATCGCGCAAGGCTGAAGCGACCAGGCAAAAGCCAGCCGAATCGGTGTGGCCGGTCTTCATGCCATCCACACTCTCGTCGCGCCACAACAACTGGTTGCGGTTGTACTGGGTGATGCCGTTGTAGCTGAATTCCTTGATCGAGTACATTTTGTAGTATTCCGGAAATTCGCGGATGATGGCGCGTGCCAGGGCCGCTATGTCATGCGCAGTGCTGTAGTGCTGCGGATTGGGCAGCCCCGTGCTATTCATAAAATGACTATTTTTCATGCCCAACGCCTGGGCATAGTTATTCATTAAACCAACGAAACTTTCTTCACTCCCTGCTGTGTGTTCGGCAATAGCGACGGTTGCGTCATTGCCCGACTGCACGATCATCCCCTTGAATAATATTTCGAGTGGAACCTTGGTGTTGACCTGCACAAAGCTGCGTGAACCTTCCGTGTGCCATGCCTTCTCGCTGACCAGGGCCTGATCGGTGAATTTGATCTTGCCCTCGGCCAACGCTTTGAATGCGACATAGGCTGACATCAATTTGGTGATGCTGGCCGGTTCCATACGCTGGTCGGCATTATTCTCGGCGAGGATTTCACCAGTGAGAAAATCCTGCACGATATAGGCACGCGCCGTGGTGCTGGGCGGCGGAGGTGTGGGCGAGCCTGTATCTTGCGAGGTAGCAGGGTTAACCAGCGCGAACGCTAACAGCAGGGCAAGCCAATAGTGATATTTCATAACGGGAATAGGGTCTTTAAAGTAGGGTGAGTAGGATAACAGGTTTAGCTTAATCAATCACAAGCTGTGGCCTGTCAAAGCCCATGCGCGTAAGGGTTTCGGTCATGCGGCTGACTTCTGCCGGATCCTTCAGGGGGCCAAGTCGCACGCGGTAAATCGGTTTTTCATTAACGGAGGCCTGGATGACGTCTATGCCGCCACTGATGCTACCCGCTATGCGCGCACGCATGCTTTCGGCGTTGGCACGGCTGCCGAAGGCACCTATTTGCAGATAGAGCCCAGGCGTGTGCTCTACGCTGGCTTGCGTAGCAGGCGCAAGCGGTGCGGCATTTTCGGCTGGCGGACCATCGTAGGGTGTCGTGACGATAGGTGACTGGCTAATCGGTGATTGAGGCGGAGGTACGCCGGGATTAATGCTGGGATCAATGGCGCGCACTTCGACGTGGCCGGTGCCGGTGGGAAGAATGCCGAGCTTGCTGGCGGCGGCGTAAGAGAGATCAATGATCCGGTCGTCGTGGAAAGGGCCGCGGTCATTCACGCGCACGACGAGACTTTTGTTGTTATCGAGGTTAGTGACGCGCACATAGGTAGGCAGCGGCAGTGTTTTATGTGCGGCGGTGAACGCATACAGATCATAAGGTTCGCGGCTGGAGGTACTGCGGCCGTGAAACTTGGTGCCGTACCAGGAAGCGATGCCCCGTTCTACATAGCCAACGCTACTTTTTAAGGGGTAATAGGTTTTGCCGTAGACCTGATAAGAAGGTGGATTGCCATATTTGCTGAGCGGTTCGGCACGCGGCACGGGTTCCGCAAGCGAGGCGATGTCGCGTGCAGCGTCGGGTGGACCATCGCGCTGACTTCCGCTACCCGGTGTTGTTCCCAGCGGCGGGCGGGTTACCGGATGAGTGCCGCATGCATTCAACAACAAGTAACAGCTAACCAGCAGCAATGCAACAGCCTGCTTTCTTGCGGCGTGCCAAGTGCTGCTTGTTGCAAGTGATTCCCTGTTCATCACTTGGTTAAGCACCCTACACTACTGGTTTGCAGCATCATGTTTTGCACGCAACTCCTGGCTGAGCTGGTACACCGCCATGGCATACAGGGGGCTATGATTATAGCGAGTAATCACATAAAAATTCTGTAATCCGACCCAGTACTCCACGCCTGATTCGTCTTC
>JAYTIZ010000113.1:0-2895 GCA_043731445.1 Gammaproteobacteria bacterium
CACCACCAGACGGCGCAGTTGGTAACGTGGTAAAGACCGGGACTTCATCATGATGGCAGGCTACTCATGGTTGTATGTACACCACGACGCTGGCATCAGGCAGCTGCATTTTTAATTGCGTGCGTGCCATGTGTTCTACTCGTCCATGTGCAGACCAGGTGCCCTGCTCCAGTTGCAAACGACCCCATTCCACATTTAATTCATCAATGTGTTTGTACAGTTGTTGAATTTCTACAAAGATTTTACGGGTTTCATGCTTGGTATAAATCACGCCAAATGCCGACAACATTACGAGTGTCAGCAGTATGCCGATGATGCTCAGCTCAAGTTTCATGATCCCGACTCCATACATCGCTCCAGCACGCGCAATACCGAACTGCGCGCCCGCGGATTGCGTGTTATTTCCGCTGTACCCGGCATCACCGCTTTGCCCACCACACGAAATTCTGGCGGCTTCTCAACCGGCATAATGGGTAAGTATTTCGGCAACTGTGGGCCGCGTGCGACATCACGCATAAAACGTTTAACCATGCGATCTTCCAGCGAATGAAAACTGATCACCACCAAACGGCCCTGCACTGCCAGCATGTTGGCGCTGGCAGCCAACGCCTGCTGCAATACGTCCAACTCCTGATTGATATGGATACGGATCGCCTGAAAGCTGCGCGTAGCCGGGTGTTTGAATTTATCTTTTTTGGGTACAGCCGCACTGACCAGTCCGGCCAGTTGCAAGGTATCGGTAATCGGGGTTTCCACGCGAGTCGCCAACACAGCACGCGCAATGCGGCGCGAAAAACGCTCCTCGCCGTATTGCCAAAGCACATCAGCGATTTCTTCTTCTTCGGCTACGGCCAACCATTGCGCCGCCGATAAGCCGGCTTGCGGATTCATTCTCATATCCAAAGGCCCCGGTTTCATAAAGCTGAAGCCGCGTTACGCATCATCCAGTAGCGGCGACGACACACCCAGATCTAGCAACACCCCATCCAGTTTCCCGGTTATCCCGCGTGCGGCGCACACAGCAGCCAGCGTCGCAAAATTACCCTGTATCATTTCAAAACGTGCATCCCCTGCAAAACGCTGTATCCCCACCGCTACCGCTTG
The DNA here is from genome assembly GCA_043731445.1 of Gammaproteobacteria bacterium. Taxonomy (GTDB): domain Bacteria; phylum Pseudomonadota; class Gammaproteobacteria; order SURF-13; family SURF-13; genus JAYTIZ01. The sequence continues at coordinate 1,105 of JAYTIZ010000113.1, forward strand.
TGGATCCTGATCCATGGCGAGCAGTTTTCCGTGTTCGTTCAGTTGCGCCAGAATCGCGGCCGCATGTCCACCGCGACCAAAAGTAGCATCTACATACAAACCCGACGGCCTGACTGCCAGCCCCTGCAACACCTCCTGAAGCATGACCGGCTGGTGTTCGAACGTCGCCTGCACTTAAAGCCCCTCCCCGAACGGGAGAGGGAGAGCAAGTGTCGCTACGCCACGCTTCATAATGAAAGATTGGCGAGCGCCGCTGGCACCGGCCCATCCACAGCATTCACCTTATCCAGAACACCCGATTGACGATCTGTCCATACCTGCTCATCCCAGATTTCGAATTTTTTGCCCTGACCAATCAACACAATTTTTTTATCCAGCCGCGCGTACTCGCGCAGCATGGCAGGCAAAAGAATCCGGCCCTGACTATCCAGTTCGGTTTCAGTGGCATGCCCCACCAGCAACCGCTGCAACTCACGCGCGGTGCGATCAAAGCTTGGCAAGGCATTTAACTGCGCTTCAATTTTTTCCCATTCCGGCTGCGGGTACACCAGCAAACAGCGATCCTGATCAACGGTGACAACTAACTGGCCCTGACTGATTTCCGCCAGGCGATCGCGATACCGGGCCGGCATAGCCATGCGACCTTTTGTATCCAGGGCCAGATTGTTGATACCGCGGAAATTCAAGCTGCATCACCCTTTCGTTATTTAGGCCTCTGATGTTTCAGAACCACTCTTGGTAGATCGTATTCAGGACAGGGCATCTCACCCATCAATACCCACTATTCCCCACGATTCACCACTTCGCGAAACTATAGTTACCCTGACACACCACTGTCAAGCCCAATAACCCGCATAAACACAATAAAAATCCTTTTGTGACAGGGACTTAGGTGCGTTAGCTGAAGAAAAAAGGAGGGAGATACGAGAGGAATGAATTTGAATTCAGATGTTTATATAAGTAACTTCAGAAGTTACATTAAGTTGATAGGACAGGAGGCTCGTTAAAAAGCCAGAAAGAAATCACAGCTTACGAAAACAGGGCATGCGCCTAAACCCGTGAGCGACTCAATGCCTGAGCCATATGCCTGCTTGATTGAAGAGACCAGGCACCGCTGATGCGATGCCTTAAAAAAAGTGAAGTCGGCCTGTAAGCCGGGTTCTGTACACCCAATCATCACGAAGATAACCGGATGCGACAATCATTCATCTAGGACGTGCATCGCTACACGCCTCGAGCAACCTACCCGGGAACAACGCGGGCCGCGCCAATGTTCCCCTATTTGGTCTTGCTCCGGGTGGGGTTTACCCTGCCACTGCTGTTGCCAGCAGCGCGGTGCGCTCTTACCGCACCATTTCACCCTTACCCCATTCGTAAACGAACATGGTCGTTGCCGAACGTGGCGGTATATTTTCTGTGGCACTTTCCGTAGGTTCACACCTCCCAGGCGTTACCTGGCACCCTGCCCTTTGGAGCCCGGACTTTCCTCCCCGCCCCCGGATTTACACCCGAATGCGCGGCGATTGCCCGGCCGACTTCGGCGCGAACTATAGCATGCTAATGGCCGTTTTTAGCCCGCCACCCTTCCATCCACTGCATGGCTTCGACAATTGGCATGGGACGGGCAATAAAATAACCTTGCGCAATATCGCAGCCAAGCGTACTTAAACGTTTAAGTATGGAATCCGTTTCAACACCTTCAGCCACTACTTTCATATTCAGGTTATGCGCCAGATTGATTGTGGATTCAACGATGGCACGCGCTTCCGCATCTTTTTCCATACGCATAAC
>JAYTIZ010000114.1:0-6091 GCA_043731445.1 Gammaproteobacteria bacterium
GGTATTGATGTCCTTTTCCCCTATCAGAATTCACAAACCCTGGCAAACTTGAGCGACGCCGCGCTTCGCGTATAATAGCATCTTCTGTTCATTGTATTCTCCATCCTCATCCAGCTCCCTTCGTCTAGCGGCCTAGGACACTGCCCTCTCACGGCGGTAACAGGGGTTCGAACCCCCTAGGGAGCACCAATGAAATCAGGCCTACGCTTAATGAACTCTGCGCATCAACACGATAGATAATCCAAGAAACAGTAGCGTCGGTAACAGCACACTTACGATGGGATTAAAGCCATACACCAGACTGACTTTGTTAAAAATCTGATTAAACAAATAAAACGTTATTCCTAGGAGACTGCCCACTAAAATGCGTTGCCCCATGCCTACTGAGCGCAACGATCCGAATACAAACGGAATAGCCAGAAAAACCATCACCGCCGTCAGGAATGGCCATACTAGTTTTGTCCAGTAAGCCAACTGATAGCGCTTAGAGTTCTGATTATTCTCACGCAAGTAGTCGATATAGGTATTCAGCTCCACGGCCGACAGCTGTTCGGGGGCAATAGCAACAATATTAACCAGATCAGGATTGAGCAGAGACCCCCAAGTAGCGCGCGACATGTGGCGCGTTGTGACCTTATCATCAGCAATATAGCTCTGCACTATATCCTCTAACAACCATTTCCCATCCTGAAAATGTGCATCTTTCGCAAAAGTATTGACGCGCAGCCGGTGCTGGTCATCAAACTCGTAAATGCTTATCTTCCGCAACTGTTGGCCGGGTAATATGGCGCGGATATTGATGAAGCTCTGACCATCACGTGTCCAAAAACCACGGCTTGTTATTAAGCTGACGCGGCTCTGTAGTGCAATAGAGCGTATGCTGTGTGCGTGCTGCTCACTAATCGGCACTACAAATTCTCCAATCAGAGCGGCGGCGAGTACCAGTACACCGCCTATTTTCATCACCGCCAAACTGATTTGCAGCAATGAAACTCCAGCGGCGCGTATCACGATGAGCTCACTATTGCTGGCCAGCCAGCCTAAGCCGATTAAGCTACCCAGTAAAGCGACTATAGGGAACAATTCATAGATATGGCGCGGCTGACTGAATACAACAAACTGGATAGCCTGCCATAAGCCGTAATTTCCTTTTCCTACATCACGTAGTTGATCTACAAAATCCAGGAAAAAGAATAGCCCCATGAATACCATCATTACTATCAATGTACTTGCTGCGACGGTCGTACCTAGATAACGGTCAAGTATTCTCACAAATGCTGCCCTCCCGCCTCAACCTCCCGACGCGCAGGTATAAATCCTTTTACACCAATCTGCTGGACAAGAAGCACACCAATAATTAGCAGTAACATGATATGTACCCACCACATACCTATCAAGGGTGGAATAATGCCGTATGCTACCCACGATCGGGCAATACCCAACATATTGTTGTAGACAACATAAATAAGTATCGCAACAAATAATTTTGCATACCTGCCCTGTCGGGGCGTGGTACGCGCGAGTAACACCGCAAGCATCGCCAATAATAAAGTCGACAACGGCAATGAAATCCGCCACTGTAATTCTGCTATATCCTTAGGAATATCAGAAGACAACAAATCCACTGTAGACTTTACTTGCTGTGTGGTTGTAGCGGGAGCAGGATTCTTTTCTGTGATACGTAGAGAGTATTTCTCATAATTGATAATTTTGTACTCAGCACGATCTGGAGACCACTCATAACGATTACCGTTTTTTAATGTTATAAACTGGTCGCCACTATCTTCAATCTGCACATCCCCATCTTCCGCAGACAAAATATTCAGTACTTTACCGTGCCAATTTTGTATAAATACATTGTGCATGTGTGCGTAGTCTCTGGAAAGTTTTTCAGCATAAAAAATCGCGTTGCCACGTTCCGATTCTTTAAAGCGACCTGGAACTACAGTACGAATATCTGCATTTGCTTTGATGTGCTGCTCTACCTGCTCGGATTGTGTAGTAGCCCAAGGATTTACATACATGGTCAGAACAGCAACAATGATGGCTATTACCACTGCAGTAGGAAACACAACGATGCGCAATACCTGAGCCTGACTCACCCCACAGGCTGCGAATACGATCATCTCACTATCTTTGTATAACCTCCCTAGGGCAATTACGATTGAAAGGAATAATACCAGCGGCAATATCAAAGCAAGTACACTAATAGACTTGAGGCTGAGTAGCTGGAGTATGTACTCGACTGGCAACTTACCTGAGGCAGCTTGAGACAAGTAAGCCAAAAAGCGATTGCTGATGAAAATCACCAACACAATAGGGGTGACCGCCAACAGGGTGTAGAGTACTTCCTTAAACAGATAACGGTTGATGATGCGCAAGGGAAAGCCTTAATTTTTTGAATCGTAAGTGAAAATGCACTTTAATATCTGCAAATTGATTATTATATGCCTATTAATACAGTCAATCACCGCAAGATGGTTACTTTTGCCTAATCCGAGGAGCATATGGAATTTGCCATTAAAAGTCTAAACCCCGAAAAACAGCGCAGCGCTTGCAGTGTAGTGGGAGTTTTTGAGTCCCAGCGTCTTTCCGGTGCAGCGCTAGCTATTGATAAGCAGAGTGGTGGCTATCTCTCAGACCTCCTGAAACGCGGTGATTTTGAGAGCAAACTGGGGCAAATCCTGTTACTGCACAAAGTTCCCAAGACCTTAGCGGAGCGTGTGCTGCTGGTCGGATGCGGACGTGAAGCAGACTTTAGTGATGCGCAATATCGGAAAATTATCGGCAAAGCGATTGCTGCCTTGAAGAACACCGCTGCAACGGACGCAGTCTTGTATTTAACTGAATTGCAGATCAAAGAGCGCGATATTCGCTGGAAGGTGCGCCAAGCCGTGGAAGGTGTCCGCGCCGGACTGTACCGCTTCGACCAGTTGAAGAGCGAGAAAAAATCCAAACACCTGGCGCTGCGTAAAATTACCTTAAGCGTGACTGGCGCACGCGAAATTAGCAAGGCAGAGCAAGGTCTGCGTGAAGGTTTAGCGATTGCCGAAGGGATGGATCTGGCTAAAAATCTGGGCAATCTCCCCGGCAATATTTGTACGCCCTCTTATCTCGCCACCCAAGCCAAAGCACTGCAAAAAAACACTAGGAAGTTAAAGGTTACGGTACTCGACAAGGCCAGCATGGAACGCCTGGGTATGGGAGCACTGCTCGCGGTGGCGCGCGGGAGTCACGAACCGCCCAAGTTCATTACCCTGGAATATCACGGCGGCAAAAAAGGCGAAAAACCTGTCGTGCTAGTAGGCAAGGGTGTCACTTTCGATGCTGGCGGTATTTCCATCAAACCCGCCGCCGCCATGGATGAAATGAAGTACGACATGTCGGGTGCCGCCAGTGTATTGGGTACTTTGTCTGCGTGCTTGCACTTACAATTACCGCTGAACGTAGTGGGGGTTATTCCCAGCACAGAAAATCTGCCCGGCGGCAGTGCGATCAAGCCCGGGGATATCGTTACTAGTCTGTCGGGGCAAACCATCGAAATTCTCAACACCGATGCCGAAGGACGCCTGATTCTGGCCGATGCGCTGACCTACAGTGAGCGCTACAAGCCTGATGTCGTGATTGATATTGCCACACTCACCGGCGCTTGCGTAGTCGCCCTGGGCAAGCATGCTTGCGGCCTGCTGGGCACTCATCGTCCGCTCATCCAGGCTTTGCTAAAAGCAGGTGAAACCAGTGGCGACCGCGCCTGGGAACTGCCCTTGTGGGACGATTATCAGAGCCAGTTGAAAAGTAATTTTGCCGACATGGCTAACATCGGCGGGCGCGATGGGGGCACTATCACGGCAGCCTGCTTTCTGGCGCGCTTCACCAAAAAATTTCATTGGGCGCATTTGGATATTGCCGGAACAGCGTGGCACAGCGGTGACCAGAAAGGCTCAACGGGTCGGCCCGTGCCTTTATTGACGCAATATCTGATTGACCGCTGCGCTTAACATGACCCGCATTGATTTTTATCTGCTATCCGACGCAGCCACCGTTAATCGTTCTTTATTTACCTGCCGGCTAGCCGATAAAATTTACACTATGGGCCATCGCCTCTATATTCACACGGCGTCACACGAGCAGGCCGCAGAACTTGATGGACTATTGTGGACCTTCAGCGCAGGGTTCCTGCCGCATGATCTCTACGATGCTGAGCCAGACGCAAACACTCCCATTCAGATTGGCTATAGTGACAATCCTTCGCTCACTCACAGTGCGGATCCTGACAAAGAAGTATTGATTAACCTTACGGCTACAGTACCTTCCTTCTTTAGCCGTTTTTCCCGCGTCGCAGAAATTGTTGATCAGGACGAAGTCAATAAACAGAAGGCCCGAGAGCGCTTTCGTTTCTACCGTGACCGGGGCTACACGCTGGAATCGCACACCATTTAATGTAAAACAGGTGTGGCTTACCGCCTAACACACCACGGTCTCTTTTTACCTTCAATAAGCCCGAAATTTATCTACATGGACAAAATATATAACCCACAAGCGATAGAGCAGGCCTGGTACCAGACGTGGGAAAAGAACGGCTACTTTTCGCCAGTCGGTCAGGGAACATCTTACTCCATCATGATCCCGCCGCCCAATGTCACGGGCACCTTGCACATGGGGCACGCGTTTCAAGACACCATCATGGATGCGTTGACGCGCTATCACCGCATGAAGGGCGACAATACTCTATGGCAGGCAGGCACCGATCATGCCGGCATCGCCACACAGATGGTGGTGGAACGACAACTGGCTGCCCAAGGCAAAACCCGCCATGACTTGGGCCGTGACGCGTTCACGCAAGAAGTATGGAAATGGAAAGAACAGTCAGGCGGACACATTACCCGGCAATTGCGCCGTATGGGCGCCTCACTCGACTGGGCACGCGAACGTTTTACCCTGGATGAAGAGCTATCCAACGCGGTACGTGAAGTCTTCGTGCGGCTGCATGACGAAGGCCTGATCTATCGCGGCAAGCGTCTGGTGAACTGGGATCCGGTGCTGCACACCGCCGTGTCCGATCTGGAAGTGGTTGCACAGGAAGAAGATGGTTTTCTGTGGCATCTGCGTTATCCGCTAGTCGAACGCGGTAAAAATGAGCCGGAGTTTTTGGTTGTCGCCACCACGCGCCCCGAAACCATGCTGGGCGATGCCGCAGTGGCGGTACATCCTGAAGACGAACGCTATAAAAACCTTATCGGTAAAAAAGTCCGGTTGCCTTTAACTGGCCGTGAAATTCCTATCATTGCCGATGATTATGTTGACCCTGCCTTTGGTTCAGGCTGCGTAAAAATTACACCAGCACATGATTTTAATGATCATGCGGTAGCTCTACGCCACAATTTACGAATCGTTAATATTTTTACGCCTGATGCGAAGATCCTATCGCCTGGTACTGACTTTGAATTAAGAACAAGAAATATTGCGCCACTACCAACTGGAGGAAAGCTAGGTAGAACTCCATGGCCCTTCGGAATAGCCGACAATATTCCAAGGAAATATTTTGGTTTGGATCGCTTTATTGCACGCAAGCAGATCGTCGCTGATCTTGAAGCGGAGGACTTAGTTGAAAAGATTCAGCCGCACAAATTGATGGTACCGCGCGGCGATCGCACGCAGGCTGTTATTGAACCTTACCTCACCGACCAATGGTATGTAAAAGTCGCCCCCCTTGCAGCCGATGCCATCAAAGCCGTTGAAGACGGGCGCATCCATTTTGTTCCTGATAACTGGAGCAAAACCTATTTCGGCTGGATGAATAATATTCAGGACTGGTGTATCTCGCGCCAAATCTGGTGGGGGCATCGTATTCCTGCTTGGTACGACGATTTAGGAAAAGTCTATGTTGCGGACAGTGAGCAAGAGGTTCGTGTGAAATATAAGCTTGATCAAAAAATTCTACTTACTCAGGACGAGGACGTGCTCGATACTTGGTTCTCCTCCGCGTTGTGGCCTTTCTCGACACTTGGCTGGCCTGCGCAAACACCCGAACTCAAAACTTTCTATCCCACCAGCGTACTCGTCACCGGCTTCGACATCATTTTTTTCTGGG
>JAYTIZ010000115.1:0-5482 GCA_043731445.1 Gammaproteobacteria bacterium
GCCGGTGCCAGAGATTCAGCTAACAGCTTTGATTGGGGTGATCGCACTGGGGTGTCTGGGTATCGTCGTCATGACCTTGGCCGTGCAATATGGGGTGACGCATATGCCGGTGCACCGCTCAGCGGTAATTTTGTTATTTGAATTGGTGGCAGGTGCCATCTCGGCACAGTTGCTCACTAGCGAAGTGATGTCAATGTGGGAGTGGCTGGGAGGAATGTTGATTATTACCGCTGCTTATTTGTCCGTAAAGCAGTCAGCAACGTGATATAAGCTGGTCACTGCTCTTTTTAGTGGCGCGTTGCAGCAGCAGGTTTCTTTATGAGCGTAGGTAGACAAAGCCCCTCATGAAGCATTTTACCAAGTGCCTCGGGCGGCACTGCACCGCTGAACAGATAGCCCTGCATCTCGTCGCATCCTTCCGAAAGCAGTAAGCTCAGTTGCTCTCTGGTTTCGACACCTTCGGCAACCACCTTGAGTTTTAGGCTATGCGCCATCGCAATAATCCCACGGATAATAGTAGCATTGTGCGCATTGCTCATTACATCACTTATAAAAGATTGATCTATTTTCAGAGTATGGATCGGAAAGCGATGCAAATAGGCCAGCGAAGAATAGCCGGTGCCGAAATCATCTATCGAGATGCGTATACCCATGTCGTTTAGCACGTTCAATGTTGTCATCCCGAAATCAATATTCTTCATCGCAGTGCTCTCGGTGATTTCGAGCTCCAGCTTATTTGCGGACATACCGGTTTCATCCAGGATTGTCCGGATGAGCTTAGGCAGACTCTCATCCTGGAATTGACTGGCTGAACAGTTGACACTCAGGCGCAGATGGGGATGCCCGGCATCATGCCAGATTTTGGTTTGGGCACAGGCCGTACGCAATAACCACTGACCCAGCCATCCGACCAGCCCGGTTTCTTCTGCAATAGGGATAAATTCTGCAGGTGAAACAAAACCGCGCCGGGGGTGGTGCCAGCGTGCCAGAGCCTCTACGCCTACTATTTTCCCGGTGTCCAAACATATTAAAGGTTGGTAGTGAATCTGAAATTCTTCACGTTCTACAGCACGGCGTAAATCAGCCTCTAGTTCCCAAAGCCCCATCACCTTGGTGTGCATGCTTTCGTCAAACACTTCGTAACGCGCTTTGCCCATTGCTTTGGCTCGGTACATCGCGGTGTCTGCATCGCGCAGCAAGTCATCCGGACGGTCATAGAGCATGTTGCTTAGAGCGATTCCGATACTGGCGGTAGTGAATATTTCGTGTCCGCTCAAGTTGAAGGGCACGCCTAATTTTTCCTGTATGCGACTAGCGACACAGGTAGCTTCGGCGAGTTCGTGAACATCGTCCAACAGAATCGTGAACTCATCTCCACCCAAGCGTGCTACCGTGTCACCCGGCCGCAGGCACGTCTCCAGGCGTCGCGAGAGATTAATCAACAATTGGTCTCCCACCATGTGCCCGAGGCTATCGTTGATAATCTTAAAGCGGTCAAGATCCAGGAAAAGTACTGCAAAAAAATAATCTTCGTTGCGTTTCGCGCGGGCTACTGCACGCCCTAAAAGGTCAACGAACAATGCACGATTGGGTAAGTGAGTCAGCGGATCATATAGCGCTTGATGTACTAATTGCTCGGTAGTCATCTTGCGTTCAGTGATATCCGTTTGGGAGCCAGCCAGCCGTATGGGCTTACCGTAGGGATCATTCACCGCGACACCACGGTTCAACATCCAGCGGTAGTCACCATCTTTGTGCAGCATGCGGTGCTCACTTTCATAATGCAAAGTACTCCCGCCAAGATGAGCGGCGATTTCCGTCTTAACTCGATCAATGTCTTCGGCATGAACTTTACTGAACCAATCATTCGGATTATTGGTTATTTCATCGCTCTCATAGCCCAGCATGTTTTTCCAGCGCAGGGAAAAATATATCTCATTGGTTTTGATATTCCAGTCCCACAGACCATCACGTGCGCCACGCACGGCAAGGGCGTAGCGTTCCGCACTCGCACGTGCCTGTTCAGTCCGTTTGCGCTCGGTGATGTCTTGTGCAACATAAACGACTCCGGCAGCAAAATTGTTACGATCTAATATGACTGATGCAGAAACATTAATATCAACGCGCTGGCCATTTTTTTGCTGCCAGGTCATGGGCTGGTCAATAATTGCACTTTTGTGTAGCAGTTGCTCCGGAGTCAGCCCCATTTCATAGGCTGATTCGACAATATTTTCCATGGGAAGCCCAATGAGATCGGACTCCTGGTAACCGAGCATTTTGCACGCGGCCCGATTGATGACGCGGATGTCTCCTGCTAAATCAGCCACCAATACGGATCCGTGCATGGTCGCAAGAATCTGGTCAGCAGCAAACCCTGGATTAAGGGCAGCCAGACGGTAGCGCTCGATGGTTCGTGACACGATTATCAAAAATGCAAAGATAGGGATGTATCCGAACGGGTAAACGGGAATCCCAAACTTCGCGAGATAATCCACCGAGCCGAGATACAGCACGCTAAACGAGATCATCAGCCATTTGACTCTGAGCTTGTGGGTACCCTCCGCTTTTTTGTAGAACATCCAGTATTCGCGTAAGGCCATAAACGTCATGCCGAAGAAAAAGCTGAGATAGGGAATGCTCAACCAGCCGTATTGTGGGTAGTAGCCCCACCAATAGTGATAAACCTGACTAATCAGCGTGTCACCTTCCACAATAGACGCTGAATAGCCAATGGATAGTAGCCAGCTAAGCCATACCATTTTTTTGCAGCGATCGTAGTCGTACAGCACCACTACTGAAAAATGATAAATGGCCGAGGGCAGAAACGGCACGCCAAAGTAGGCAATCTTGGCCCACCAAAGGGCTGTGGAGGGATTCGTTGCGCAGTACATCCACGAGAAGGCAAAAAACCACACACTGATGCTCAGTACGATCAGAAAGAAGAGCGCACTGAGTAAGGAGCCACGCTCGCGTATCAGGACGTAAATGCCCAGCAATAGGCTGAGTCCGGTCATGACCGCAGTCGGGATGGCGGAGGGGTTATAGCTGTATGGAGTCAGGTCTATCATTTTTAGAGTTGTTGTGCCTTGAAGTGCGCATCTGTTTCTCCCGATGGAAAGAAGAGAGAAAAGCTCAACGATGCGTCCCCTAAATGGCTATGCGAGTCCCCGCCCGCAGATATATATCTGAATTTACTGCAAGTTTTGTGCCCAAAAGTTGACGGAGATATACGGAGTATATAGAGAGGTTAAGTATCTAATGCCTTGATGATAGTGTCGCGCAGACAGCTAGACTGGGCTTCGTTTTGGAAGGGTTGGTTATGCGCGTCGGTAATAAAGAAGATGTCTTCGGCACGAGCGCCGAAGGTTGCCACTTTGGCGTTTTGTAGGCGGACGCCACAGCTTATAAAAGCTCTGCCTATCTTGGATAATAGCCCCGGCCGGTCGGCACTGATCACTTCCATGATGGTGCGCTGGTGACGCTCGTCTTGCCGGAAGCTGACCTGGGTAGTGATGGGGAAATGTTTAAGCTGGCGCCGCACGCGCCGGGTGACCTGCTCGACCATATCGGGTGCCAGAAGTTGCCGCTTGAGGGTAGAGGCAATCTCGCCAATACGGTGCGCGCCGCTGATCGCTGCGCCCGACTCTTCCAGCACGATATAGGTATCCAGGGTATAGCCATTACGCGCGGTGATGATGCGTGCGTCCATGATGGTTAGACCCAGTTGATCCAGCGCTGTAGTGGTCGCGGCGAAAAGATGGTCTTGATCGTGCGTGTAGAGAAAAATTTCGGTACCGCCACGATGGGTCTGCTGGCGGACCAGAATCAGCGGCAAGTCCTGTGGACTGGCGCGCAGAATAGCCTGGGCATGCCAGGCGATCTCATCCGCTGAATGACGTAGAAAATAGTCGTCTTCCAGCTCACGCCAGAGTGTCTCCAGGGTGCTTTGCTGCAAGTCATACTGCTGGAGAAGTTGCTGCGCCTGGTGTTGCGTTTCCCTGAGCCGTTCATGCTGGTTTACAGGATGCACCAGATCGCGGCGCAGGGCACGTTGGGTAGACAGATAAAGTTCTGCCAGCAAGGCATTCTTCCAACTGTTCCAGAGCGCTGGGCTGGTGGCGCGGATATCGGCAACGGTAAGCAGATAAAGATAATCGAGATGCATCTGGTCACCGACGCGCTCGGCAAAAGCGTTGATCACATCCGGATCGCTGAGATCCTGGCGTTGCGCAGTGGAAGACATGACGAGATGGTGTTTCACCAGCCAGGAAACCAGTCGCGCGTCGTACTGGCTCAGGCCATGATGCAGGCAAAAAGCCAAGGCGTCTGCAGCACCTAGCTCGGAATGGTCGCCCCCGCGGCCTTTGGCGATATCATGAAACAGACCCGCAATATAGAGCAGCTCGGTTTTCGGTAACTGCTGAAAAATTTCGCTACACAGCGGAAATTCGTGGGCAAGTTCGGGCAGGGCGAAACGGCGCAGATTACGCACTAAAAAAAGCGTGTGCTCATCCACGGTATAAACATGGAAAAGATCATGCTGCATCTGGCCCACGATGTTGGCAAATACTGGTAGATAGGCTGCCAGTACACCATAGCGATTCATACGCTGCAGTTCGTGGGCAATGCCTCGGCCTTGACGCAACAACTCCATGAACAGGCTGCGGCAGCGCTGATCGGTGCGGAAGCTATCGTCAATCAGATAGCGATGATCGCGTATCAGCCGTATCGTCGAGGCGCGCACACCTTTGAGCTCGGGGTGCTGTGCGAGTAATAAAAATATTTCCAGTAGGGCGAAGGGATGATGTTGAAACACCTTGGCGTGCGTTACTTCGATAAAATTATTGCGTGCCTGGAAACGTTTGTTGATAGGTACAGGTTCATGGGGGGTGTCAGCATAGAGGATGGCTTCTTCAAATAGCTGCAAGAGCATTTCGTTCAGGCGGCTCAGTTCCATCACCGTGCGGTAATAGCGTTTCATGAACTGTTCCACCGCCAGAGTGTGTCCATCATCCCGATAGCCGAATTGTTGAGCCAGACTACGTTGATGATCAAACAATAAGCGGTCTTCGCGGCGTTCAGTCAGAGTATGCAGACCAAAGCGTATCTGCCAGAGAAAATGTTGACCGTCTACGAGCGTAGCGTATTCAGTCTGGGTGAGGAAATCGTGCCCGATCAGATCGTATAAGCTGGCTGTGCCGAAGTGTCGTTGGGCGACCCACACTATTGTTTGAATATCACGTAATCCGCCCGGACCGTCTTTGATGTTGGGTTCTAGGTTATAGGCCGTATCGTGGTATTTCCGGTGGCGATTCGCTTGCTCTTGCAATTTAGCTGCGAAAAATTCCCGCGCGGGCCAGATGTTTGCGGGACCGATGGCACGGCACATGTTTTGGAATAATTCGGCTGAGCCGATGAGTAAACGCGCCTCCATGAGATTAGTAGCGATGGTGACGTCCTGGATTGCCTCCTGCACACACTC
>JAYTIZ010000116.1:0-7317 GCA_043731445.1 Gammaproteobacteria bacterium
AGCCATTGACGACTGTTAGCGGCGTGCGTAATTCGTGCGAAACATTAGCGACAAAGTCGCGCCGGACTTGCTCCAGCCGATGGATGTGCGTGACGTCGCTAACAGTCGTCAATGGCTTTCTGGAAACTCTGAACGAGGCTTCCGGTGAATTTCCTAAAGAGTGGGTACGCTCACTGCAACTGATGAAACAACAGACTGAGCGTATGAAAAGCATCGTCAACGACCTGCTCATGCTCTCACGTCTGGAAACCGATACCGATTATGCTGCCAACAGCCACCAGCCCGTGGCGGTGCCTGATATGTTGCAAAGCATCCTAAAAGATGCGCGCACCCTGAGTGGCGAACGGAACCAGGATATCCAGCTCGAAGCTGATGCTGAGCTGTACCTATTCGGCAATTACGATGAATTGCACAGCGCATTCTCAAATCTGGTATTTAACGCGGTGCAGTACACCCCCGTGCGCGGCAAAATTACTATCCACTGGTTTTCCGATAAAGAAGGTGCGCATCTACAGGTGCAGGACACCGGCGAGGGTATTGCTGCACACCATTTACCGCGTCTGACCGAACGCTTTTACCGCGTTGACACCGGCCGCTCACGCCAGACCGGCGGCACCGGGCTAGGGCTGGCTATCGCAAAGCACGTGCTGAACCGCCACTCCGCACAGTTACATATCCAAAGTGAGTTGGGTAAGGGTAGCACCTTCACCTGCGACTTTCCGCATTCAGCACTTATCCAGCACTCTAGTGCCACAGCGCTTAGCTAAGCAAAACGTGTGACCATATTTACTCTCTCGTACACTTCGGTCTAGACTTCACTACTATCTACAGAGAAATACCATGCTCATTTTATTAAACCTTCTTGTGATGCTGCTTGTTATCCTGCTGGCCTCCGAGATCTTCTGTAATGCTCTGGAACACCTGGGCACAAAATTAAAAATCTCCGAAGGCGTAACGGGCTCGTTGTTTGCAGCGGTCGGCACCGCCTTACCGGAAACTATGGTGCCGATTCTCGCTATCTTCGCGGGCACGAATAATGTCAGCGTTAATCAGGAAATCGGCGTAGGTGCTATTCTGGGCGCACCTTTGATGCTCTCTACCCTCTCACTTTCTTTATTGATGGTGTTTACCTTCAAGAGCCGGGGTATCAACGGACACTTCACTCCTGAAAAAACAGGCATTACGCGCGACTTGAACTTCTTTTTACTCGCCTTCCTACTTGCCGCGATCGCGATGGTTATTCCGGCAGAATTTTCAGCAATCCGTACCGCTATTGCCTTCACCCTGGTGCTGGTCTACTTCATCTATATTATGTTGACACTGCGCGCATCTGCGCAATTGGTTGAGGCGGGCCACGGCACAGACGCACACGGAATAATGTATTTATGCCGCTTGGGATTACCGCAAAATCTTCTAACTATATTAGTACAGCTTGGTGTGGGATTGGCACTGCTGGTAGCCGGTGCAAAGGGCTTTATTTATGGCGTGGAACAGGCTGCCCCACTATTAGGTATTTCGGCACTCTTGTTATCCCTGCTGATCATCCCCATCGCCACCGAATTACCTGAGAAGGTCAACAGCGTCTTATGGATACGCAAGGGCAAGGATACGCTAGCCTTTGGTAACATCACCGGCGCAATGGTATTCCAGGGAACCTTACTGCCCGCCATCGGCGTGATGCTCACACCCTGGGAGTTTCGCTACGATGTCCTGCTCGGTATCCTCATCACGCTGGTAGCCGCGTTATGGATGCGGCTGCTACTGTTGCGTGGCCAGTTGCGGGTATGGCATCTGGCGATTAACGGCGCGCTCTATGCCGGGTATCTAGTAACGGTGCTGACGGTTCGCTAGCTTATTTGCAACTATCCTCAATCGCCTGCTTGGTTTCTGCGGTACTCTGTTTGCGCTGCTCGTCCGTGATAATAACCTGTTTGCCGTCCTTATCTGTCAGGTAGAGGTAGCGAGCCTCTTCATAATTTTTTAAACGCGCGCGCAGATCAGCGCACTTGGCATCATTCTCTTCTTCCTTTACCTTAGCCTCTGCCTGCTTTTTCTCTTCAGCTTTACGGTCATCCTGTCCGGCTTGCAATATTTTTTTCCCTTGCTCCTGCCTCTTCAGCAGGCTTGCATCAGGTGGGGGAGGCGGTGCCACTTTTACCGTGCTCGCAGAGGAGCTTCCCGGTATATCTCCGAAATGCACGCCGCCTTTTTCATCTACCCATTTATAAACACCGGCCGCCTGCGCAGTAACGAGCCCCATAGACATCAGACACACCAAAGCCATCACATAATGTTTCATATCTGCCTCACTTCAATCGCAAATGATCGAGCCTGAAACCCAGAATCTGATATTTGACCACTTTCAACCGACCCACCGAGGGTCTAAGCCACACTTATCCTAGCATTAATCGTGCCTCAGTGATTACAGGCACTCGCCCTAATGCATAGCTGCACGACTTACGATGGAACCCTAGAGGAGTACGTTTATTTAGATGGGAACATCAACGGAGAGATACTACACTTTGCGGAGAGAAATGCCGGAATTGTCACACAGGACAATTCCGGCACGATACTACTAGGCCTCGGTCGTCTCAACGGCCTTCATACTAAGACGGATGCGGCCCTGCTTGTCTATTTCCAGTACTTTGACCTTGACCATCTCGCCTTCTTTTAATTTATCGCTGACATTCTCCACGCGCTCCTCGGAGATCTGCGAGATGTGCACCAAGCCATCTTTGCCCGGCAGAATGGTCACAAATGCACCAAAGTCCATCAACTTTGCCACGCGGCCTGAATAGATCATACCCACTTCCACATCCGCAGTGATTTGCTCGATGCGGCGGCGTGCTTCTAAACCGGCGGCGTTATCTACCGAAGCGATCTTGACTGTACCATCGTCAGTAATATCAATGGTCGCGCCGGTTTCTTCGGTGATGGCACGGATGGTCACACCGCCCTTGCCGATGATGTCGCGAATCTTGTCAGGGTGAACCTTGAACGTCACGATGCGCGGGGCGTAGTCGGACATCTGACTGCGCGGCTTCGCAAGCGCCTCATTCATGATCTCCAGAATATGCAGCCGCCCTTCTTTGGCCTGCGCCAGCGCGGCGGACATAATCTCTTTGGTGATGCCATCAATCTTGATATCCATCTGTAACGCGGTCACGCCGGCAGCGGTACCGGCCACTTTGAAATCCATGTCGCCGAGATGATCTTCGTCGCCAAGGATGTCGGACAGCACGGCGAAGCGGCTATCTTCCTTGATTAGGCCCATGGCGATACCGGCCACCGGTGCCTTGATCGGCACACCGGCATCCATCATCGCCAGACTGCTACCGCATACGCTGGCCATGGAACTGGAGCCGTTGGATTCGGTGATTTCGGATACGACGCGGATGACATAAGGAAATACTTCCATACCCGGCATCACGGCGAGCAAGCCACGCTTGGCTAAACGACCATGACCGATTTCACGGCGCTTGGGACTGCCGACCATGCCGGTCTCGCCGGTGCAGGAAGGCGGAAAATTGTAATGCAGCATGAACGGATCTTTGCGTTCGCCTTCGATGGCGTCAATCAACTGTGCATCGCGCCCGGTGCCGAGAGTAGTGACAACCAGGGCCTGCGTCTCACCGCGGGTAAACAGGGCTGAGCCGTGGGTACGTGGCAACACGCCAGTGCGCACAGTGATAGGACGCACGGTACGCGTATCGCGGCCGTCTATGCGCGGTTTGCCGGCGAGGATCTGGCCACGCACTATTTTCTTTTCCAAACTTTCTACAGCGGCTTTAACTTCGTCAGCAGTCCAGCCAGTGGATTCTTGTGCTGTCAGTTTTGCCACGATCTCGTTGCGGACTTCTGCAAGGCGAATTTGGCGCGCTTGTTTTTCACGCAGCTGGTACGTCTCGTTGATCAGAGCTTCCGCAGCATTTTTAACAGCTACCAGCAGGTCTTCTTTTTTAGCGGCTGGCTGCCAGTTCCACGCCGGTTTGCCTACTTGTGCAACCAGTTCGCTGATCGTCTTGATGGCGATCTGCATTTGTTCGTGTCCAAACATTACCGCACCCAGCATGACTTCTTCGGAAAGCTGCATCGCTTCGGATTCCACCATCAGCACGGCATTTTCCGTACCTGCTACGACCAGATTCAGCGCCGAGCTTTCCAGTTGACTGAGCGTGGGGTTCAGCAGGTATTTACCATCGAGGTAACCGACACGCGCGGCACCGATGGGGCCGTTAAACGGTAAGCCGGAAAGAGCCATGGCTGCTGAGGCGCCCAACATGGCGGGAACATCCGGATCGATATTGGCGTCGAGTGAGACGACCGTGGCAATGACTTGTACTTCGTTGGTGAAACCTTTGGGGAACAGCGGGCGAATTGGGCGATCTATAAGGCGGGAGGTCAGGGTTTCTTTTTCACTGGGTCGACCTTCACGTTTGAAAAAGCCGCCGGGGATTTTACCTGCGGCGTAAGTGCGTTCCTGATAATTAACGGTAAGCGGGAAGAAGTCGCGGCCTTCTTTAGGCTCTTTGATGCCGACTACCGTCACCATGATTACGGTGTCGCCCATGCTGATCATCACCGCACTGCTCGCCTGGCGGGCTATTTCACCGGTTTCGATAGTTACCGCGTGGTCGCCATACTGGAAAACTTTTTTGATAGGGGTCACTGCCTAGTCCTTACGGTTAGCAAAAGCGGGAAGGGAACAACAGGAAAATATTACTTACGCAAACCAAGACGGGTGATCAGGTTCCGGTAGCTCTCCACGTCTTTCTTCTTAAGGTAATCCAACAGTTTGCGGCGTTGGCTTACCATGCGCAGCAAACCCTGGCGGGAATGATGATCATGCGTGTGAGTCTTGAAGTGGCTGGAAAGGTGCTCAATATGTGCTGAGAGCAACGCGACCTGTACCTCGGTGGATCCGGTATCCGCTGCGGAATGTTGATAGTCCTTAACGACTTGGGCTTTTTGTGCGGCGCTAAACGGCATACTTCACTCCTGACATTATTCTGTTCTAAAACGGGTATTTTAGAGGAAAACCCGAACGCATGCTAGGCCAATACCCATATTCAGGTTCATGTAATCGGTTCAGGCCATATTTAACAGGCGTTTAGGGGCCACACGGCCATCTTGTTGTACCTCGCCCAGCCCAAGAAAGCGCTTATTCTGGCCGTAGAGCTTCACCCAGCCAGAATGTAGCGTGCGCGGGATAAACACTGCCTGACCCTGACACAGATAATACGCCGCATCATCCGACAAGTTGACTTCCGGCCAATGGGTGAGTGCTGTCTGCATGGGCAGCAGCAAACTATCCAGCCGATCATGGCCCTCAGCCGCCAGTGTTTGTAATTGCTCCAGACTGATCATGTTCGCTTCATCAAACGCGCCCACTCCGGTACGCCGCAGACCGACAAGGTGCGCGCCACACCCCAACCGTGCGCCAATATCCTCGGCCAGTGTGCGGATATACGTGCCTTTGGAGCAATGCACTTCCAATTCCAGCAGGTCGTCCTGCTGGCGCAAGAGATTCAGCTTATGAATATGTACCGCGCGAGTCGCACGGGGAACAGTCAGGCCGCGGTGGGCCAGTTTATAGAGGGGCTGTCCATGCTGTTTGATAGCCGAGTGCATCGGCGGCAGTTGCTCAATTTCGCCGACAAACTCGGCAAGCACAGCGGCAAGCTGCGCGCTCGTGACAGGCCCAGGTACGCGCGTTTCGAGAATAGTGCCTTCGGCATCACCGGTCGTGGTGGTCACGCCCAGTTTACAAATCGCGTGATAACGTTTGTCGGTATCCAGTAAAAATCCCGATACCTTCGTTGCTTCACCAAGACAGATTGGTAACAGGCCGCTGGCCAGCGGGTCGAGACTGCCGGTATGTCCGGCCTTGCGCGCCTGGTAGAGGCGCTTTACGGTTTGTAAGGCGCTGTTGGAGGTGATATTGACGGGTTTGTCGAGCAGCAGGATGCCGTGTACATCTCTGCGGGGGACACGTTGGTTCAAGCGTTGCACCTATTCATCATGATGCGCATCGCTTGCGACGGCAGAATCAATCAGCGCAGACAGCTCAGAACCATGTTTAACGGTTGGATCATAAATAAAACGCAGTTGCGGCGTGACGCGCATGAGGGTACGACGTGCGAGCTCGCGGCGCAAAAATCCTGCCGCCTTGTTTAATACCTTCACGCTCGTGGCGACGTCTTTGCCATCCTCCAGCACCGTGATGAACACTTTGGCGTGGGCAAAATCGCGCGACAACTGCACTGCAGAAACCGTGACCATCCCCACGCGGGGATCGCTGATCTCGTGCTGGATGATCTGGGCCAACTCGCGCTGGAGCTGATCTCCCACGCGATGGGTGCGGCTGAATTCTTTCATAGAGGCAGTAGCGAGTAATAAGTGGCGAGTAACTTAGGAGGGCGAGGTATTTTTCTTGCTACTTTCCACTCGCCACTTATTTTAAAGTTTCCTATTCACCTGCACGCGCTCATAAACTTCAATCTGATCGCCAGGCGCAACATCGTTGTAATTTTTCACGCCGATACCACACTCGGTGCCCGACTTGACTTCGTTCACATCGTCCTTGAAGCGGCGCAGAGATTCCAGTTCGCCCTGATAGATCACCACATTGTCGCGCAGCACGCGAATCGGGTTGTTGCGGCGCACTACGCCTTCGATCACCTGACAACCTGCAATAGCACCGAGCTTGCTGGACTTGAACACGTCACGCACCTGGGCGAGGCCAATGATCTGCTCCTTGAATTCCGGCGCCAGCATGCCGGTCATCGCGCCGCGCACTTCATCAATGACATGGTAAATCACGCTGTAATAGCGAACATCCACTCCCGCATCCGCAATCAAGCGGCGTGCCGACGCATCGGCGCGGGTGTTAAAGCCGATCAGGATAGCGCTCGAAGCGACGGCCAGATTCACATCAGACTCATTGATGCCGCCCACGCCACTCGCAATAATCCTGACGCGCACTTCGGCGGTGGACAACTTCTCCAGAGAATCGCGCAAAGCTTCAGCGGACCCTTGCACATCGGCCTTGATGAGCAAATTCAGAGTGCTGATCTTGCCTGCTTCAAGCTGGCTGAACACGTCTTCCAGCTTCGCAGTTTGCTGGCGGGCCAGCTTTACATCGCGGAATTTACCCTGACGGAACAGCGCGATCTCACGCGCCTTGCGTTCGTCCGTCACTACCATGAATTCATCACCCGCATTGGGTGTGCTGGAAAAACCCAACACCATCACCGGCATAGAGGGTCCGGCTTCATCAATAGCGTGGCCGCTTTCATCGAGTAGTGCACGCACGCG
>JAYTIZ010000117.1:0-18082 GCA_043731445.1 Gammaproteobacteria bacterium
AGGCGGGCATCGCAAAGCATCAGGATGCCGCGATCATTCACGTCACGAATCAGCCGCCCCACGCCCTGTTTGAGGGCGATGACAGCTTGCGGTAACTGATAGTCGCCAAACGGATTGCCACCCTGTAAACGAATTGCCTCAATGCGGGCTTGCAGCACAGGATCGGCAGGGGAGGCGAACGGTAGCTTGTCAATGATGACACACGACAGCGCCGGGCCGCGCACGTCTACGCCTTCCCAAAAGCTGCTGGTGCCGAGTAACACGGCATTGCCTAAACGGCGAAAGCGTTCCAGCAATTCGCCGCGTGGTGCACTGCCTTGAATGAGCAGCGGAAAATTTGCCTTGCCCTGGAGTAAGGCCGCTGCTTCTTGAAGTGCACGGTGGCTGGTGAACAACATAAAGGCCCGCCCGCCGCTGGCCTCGATTACTGGCAACGAGGCGGTTACCACGGCTGCGGTATGCGCTTTGTCGTTGGGATCGGGCATATTGGCAGGCAGGTAGAGTAATGCCAGGCGGCTGAAATCGAAGGGGCTGTCCCAACGTTCCATCAGCGCATCGTGCAGACCCATGCGCGCAGCGAAGTGATCAAAGCTGTTGCCTACGGTGAGTGTGGCGGAAGTAAATATCCAGGCAGATTTTTGTCGTTGCCGATGCCCGCGAAAGGTGTCGGCAATATCAATAGGCGTGAGATTCAAGGTGAAGGCGCGCGTATACGTTTCGAACCAGTGCACATGATTATCGGGCGCGGTGTCCGTTAGCCGGTTGAGCCGATCCTGTAACTCTATGCAGCGTTTCGCGCAATTCTCCAGACCTTTGCCGCGCGCTGCTGCCGGTTCGAGTTGTTCGCTTAACAATGCGAGCTGTTCACGTAAGGCCTGCAAGGCTGGGGCGACATTAGGGTTGTCCGCAAGCTCTTTCCACGTACCGCGACGGCTGTTTGTGCCTAAGGCGAGACGAAAATCACGCGTTGCTTTTTCAAGACGATCGGCGGCACTGGCAAGCTCGGCCATATCACCGGCTTCTTTGATCTGTTCGGTGCGCGCGTCGCGCGCGAGTTCCAGGAATTGGCGGCTGCCCAGGCTCAGGCCAAAAAAATTTGAAGCGGTTTCCGGTAACTGGTGGGCTTCATCCAGGATGACGGCATTGGCGCCGGGTAATAATTCGCCGAAGCCTTCGTCGCGCAAGACCATGTCTGCGAACAACAGGTGATGATTGATGACGACGAGATCGGCTTCCTGAGCACCACGGCGCGCTTTGAGCACATGGCAATCATTGAAGGACGGACACTCTTGTCCCAGACAATTATCCACCGTGCTGGTGACCTGTGGCCAGATAGGAGAATCTTCAGGGATATCGTCTATTTCCGCAATATCGCCGCTGTGCGTCCGTCCTGCCCACGTCCGAATGCGGACCAATTCAGCAAGCTGTTCACGCGCGTTGAAACGTCCCTCCAGTTCGCTCATATCCAGACGGTGCAGGCAGAGGTACTTGGCGCGCCCTTTGAGCAGCGCAGCCGTGACGGGTGTGCTGAGTGCCTTGCGCACTACCGGCAGGTCGCGGTGAAAGAGTTGGTCTTGCAGGTTTTTGGTTCCCGTGGAGATAATGACCTTTTTGCCGGACAGCAGAGCAGGCACCAGATAAGCATAGGTTTTACCCGTGCCTGTGCCCGCTTCAGCAACGAATACCCCGTAGTCATCAATCGCCTGAGCGACGGCTTCGGCCATCTCCTGCTGTTGGCGGCGCGGCGCGAATCCGGTGACGTGCTGAGCAAGCGGGCCGTCCGGCCCTAGAAGTTCGGTGGGATTCTGCATAGTGCGATTATAAAAGGTTTAGCTTTTATAATCATTGGAGATTGCCCTGGTTGTTAAGCTATAAGATCAGCCACTAGGTAATCTGTCCGTCACGCGCGGCTTTTAATACTAACGCATCAAAAGCTTCAATCGTCATCAGGCCTTGTTCAGCGACGATCTCACGCACCGGCTTGCCGGTGGCTTCAGATTTCTTAGCGATCTTGGCCGCAGCGGCGTAGCCGATCGTCGTGCTGAGCAACGTAGCAAGACCAATGCTCTGGTGCAGAAAGTGCTTGCAACGTTCGCGATCTACGCGCAGACCCTTGAGGTTACGCTCGGTGGTGGCGTTGACAGCGTTGGTGAGCCAATCCATCGCGTCGAACAGTGCCGCACCCAGACCGGGCATCATCACATTTAATTCCAGCTGGCCGGCTTGCGTCATCGCGGCGATGGCGGCGTCTTGCCCCAGTATTTGATAACAGACCTGGTTTAGCATCTCGAACATTACGGGGTTGACTTTGCCCGGCATAATACTGGAACCAGGTTGTACTGGCGGCAGCAGAATTTCACCGAGACCGGTGCGCGGCCCGGAGGCCAGCAGGCGCATATCGTTAGCGATACGGATCAGCTCCAGTGCCAGATTGCGTATCGCCGAGGACATATTTTGCAGATCGTGCATAGACTGCATTTGTGCCACGAGATCATCAGCGGGCCGAATAGGTTCTCCGGTCAGTTTGGCGACCTCCACGGCTACTTTCACGGTGTAGTCAGGTGCGGTGTTCAAGGCTGTGCCAGCAGCACTGCCACCCAGGCCGATCTCGCACAACGGTCCATGCGCTTCCGCCAGGCGCGTGGCGCAGCGGCGCAAGGTCCACGCATAGGCATTAAATTCTCGGCCGAGTGTAGTGGGCACGGCATCTTGCAGGTGTGTACGCGCACTTTTTACCGTGTTGATTTCGCGTGCGCCAATGCGAGCGTATTCATCGGCCATGTCGTAGACCGCAGCAAGCAGGCGCGGCAACTTGGCCAGGGCAGCGAGCCGGATAGCAGTGGGAATGGTGTCATTCGTGCTCTGACTCATGTTGACATGGTCATTAGGATTGATAGGTTTATACACCCCACGTTGACCGCCCAACGCGACGTTGGCGAGATTGGCAATCACCTCATTGCTGTTCATGTTATGGCTGGTGCCCGCGCCAGCCTGAAAACGATCTACTACGAATTGATCCAGGTGATGCCCAGCTAGTATCTTGTCGCAGGCATCAATAATCGCTTTGGCCAGATCGCTTTTGAGCCAACCAGGTTGCATATTGGCGATTGCAGCCGCGCGCTTGATGCGCACCTGGGCGATGATGAAGTCACGGTTTGGCCCATGACCACTGATGGGAAAATTAGCGACGGCGCGCGCAGTCTGGATGCCGTACCAGGCCTCGGCAGGAACCTGGTATTCACCCAGGCTGTCTTTTTCAATGCGGAAGGCGTTATTATTCATTATTAATTTAGCCGATTTTTATAATGGAATTATGATGCGCCACTACCACTGGCCTAAGGCTAGTAGTCTAATCCTTTTTGCCATAGTCATGCTATCGGCTCAGCCAGGCTGGGGGGCGGTAGATTTCGTCTTGCCCGATGTCAACGGGGTCAAGCACAAGCTTTCCGATTATCGCGGCAAGTGGGTCGTTTTGAATTACTGGGCGACGTGGTGCCCACCCTGTCTGGAAGAAATCCCTGAGCTGGAGAAGTTCCATATCAGACACAAGGATAAAGATGCGCTAGTCGTAGGTGTTAATCTGGAAGAGATTGATGCGGCGAGTTTGCGTAAATTCATGGGCGAATATTTGATCAACTATCCCGTATTGCTGGGTGGTCTTACAGAAACAACCCCATTTGGACCGGTACAGGGGTTACCGACCACTTACCTGATTTCTCCCAAGGGTGAAGTCGCTATCAACCAGCTTGGCGGGGTAACGAGTGCAGAGATTGAAAAATTCATAGCGTCTCAATCTGCACCACCGGCAAAGCAAAGGATCGCCGAAATACCCTGGTGGATGTTTTGGAAACGCTGGTAAGTGCAAGCTACCGAACAGAGTGCACCGCATGATGCAATGCAGGCGATATTTTGTGTCGGGGCTGGTGCAGGGCGTATTTTTCCGCACCTCCGCGCGCAAGCAGGCTGCGGCATTAGAATTGACAGGCTGGGCGCGTAATCTGTCCGATGGCCGTGTGGAGGTGCTGGCCTGCGGTGAAGAGGCGCAGCTTGACCTGCTATACGACTGGTTAAAGATTGGCCCTCCCCACGCACAAGTACAGGATGTAGAAACTCTTCCAGCGCCTATGCAAACCCTGTCAGATTTCAAAATTATATAAAGCGATATGTTATGGGCGAAGAAATTACCAGCTGTCATTTTACGGAACAGGATTTTAGCGAGTACCGGGCGCGTTTAATAAAAGAATCCGCTCTGCTTAAAGACTGGTTCACGCAAAGTAGTTTCAGCACTCGCCATCCTATGGGTGGCTTCGAAGTCGAGGCGTGGTTGGTTGATCAGCACGGTTCGCCGGTCCCCTTTAATGAATCTTTCCTAGCTCTGCTGGAAAGCCCTCTAGTGGTACCTGAGCTTGCGCAATTTAACGTCGAAATCAACACAGCTCCGTTGCCGTTGAGCGGCGATAGTTTACGCACGATGCAGGCTAATCTTAGCCACACCTGGGAACGCTGTAACCAGGCGGCAAAGGCGCTTAACGTGGAACTCTTGATGGTCGGAATTTTGCCCACCGTACGAGAAGCCGAGTTGAATTTAACCAACATGTCTTCGAAAGAACGTTACCGTGCCTTGAATGAGCAAGTGTTCCGGCTGCGGCACCATAAGCCGATTCCGCTGGATATTCAGGGCCGCGATCATTTGCAAACCACGCACACAGATGTGATGCTCGAAGCGGCCGCAACTTCGTTCCAGGTACACATGCAAGTATCGCAGGCCGAATCGGTACGCTTCTACAACGCAGCGATGATCGTATCGGCCCCGATGATTGCATTAGCCGCGAATTCGCCGTATTTGTTCGGGCACGATTTGTGGGATGAGACGCGCATCCTCCTGTTTGAGCAGGCGGTGGGTTTGGCGACTGAGAAAACGAATCGTGTCAGCTTTGGTAGCGGCTACCTGTGCGAGTCCTTGCTGGAATGCTTTTTGGAAAATGTGGACAGTTATGAGATCTTGCTGCCTATGCTGATGGATGATACTGCGCAAAAGCTGAGCCATGTGCGTCTGCACAACGGAACTATCTGGCGGTGGAACCGGCCTCTGGTGGGGTTTGATGAAGATGGCACGCCACATCTGCGTATTGAACACCGCGTGCTGCCAGCTGGTCCCAGCCTGATTGACGTTATCGCCAATGCCGCTTTCTTTTTTGGCTTGATGCGCGCGATGGCTACACGCTCTATCGCGCCGGAGTCATTGCTTCCCTTCGAGCAAGCGCGCAGCAATTTTTACGCAGCAGCAAAAGACGGGTTGCACTCATCAGTTGTGTGGCTTGACGGCAAGAGTGTGCCGGTCAGACAATTATTGCTGGAAGAGTTATTGCCTTTAGCTCGGCTTGGTTTGCAAAACTTTGGGTTTTCCTGCGATGATATCGCTCTCTACCTCGGCGTGATCGAGGGTAGACTTAAAACGGGCCAAAACGGCGCCGTATGGCAACGAGCTTACGTGGCCAAACACGGCAAAGATATGCAGGCACTGACCTGTGCGTACCGCGACCGCCAACGCAGCGGTGACCCCGTGCATGAATGGATGATCTAAATGCTTAATGATATTAATTCGTTACCAAACAATATATTAGAGTGTGAATCTAATAAATTACATGAAATACTGACCGGGCCGACGTTGATTCATTTGCCGGGACGTTGCCCTGAGCCCTTGTTCGTTTCCGTCTTGTTGCACGGCGATGAATACACTGGCTGGCTCGCCGTGCGTGAATTGTTGCGCGAGTACGCGGCGCGTGAGCTACCGCGGAGTTTGTCCTTGTTCATTGGCAACGTGCAGGCCGCTCGTTATGACCGGCGTTTTCTCGACGGACAGCAAGACTATAATCGTATCTGGACTGATATTCACGGTTTCGAGTACACCGCTGAGCGGGGCATGACGCGCAAGGTTATAGAGACTATGAAAGCACGCAAGGTATTTGCCAGCATAGATATTCACAATAATAGCGGGATCAATCCTCACTATGCCTGTCTGCGCCGCCTCGATCATCAGTATTTTCATTTAGCTACGCTGTTCAGCCGTACGGTAGTTTACTTCACCAAGCCGGATGGTTTGCAAACACAGGCTTTCTCAGAGATATGTCCGGCGGTGACGGTGGAGTGCGGTCCGCCGGGGCAGATCTGGGGGGTGGAGCATGCCCTGAGCTACCTCAAAACCTGTTTGAATCTGAGTGAAATCCCCAGCCATCCAATTGCCGCAGATGATATTGATCTTTTCCATACTGTTGCCGTTATCAAAGTGCCGGAGTGGGTGAGCATTGGTTCGATCAGGGATGATGTAGACCTGCGCCTGGTGGATAACCTGGACCATCTCAATTTCCGTGAGCTGCCCGCCAATACCACGATCGGCTGGTTGCGCACAGGAAGTGATAAACGTCTGGAAGTATGGGATGAGAATGGCAGCGATGTCAGCGAACGGTTCTTTCATATCAACGACGGCGAAGTCCGCACGAATGTTCCGGTGATGCCGTCTATGTTCACGCCCAATGTGCGCGCCATCCGCCAGGATTGTCTCGGCTATCTCATGGAAAGGCACACAGTATAAGCCTACAATAAGGCACCGATCTTCGCGTGCCACCGGTTGAGTCATGGATTTCCTCCCCGTTTTCCTGAATATTAAAAACAAGCCGTGTCTGGTCGTCGGCGGGGGAGAAGTGGCGGCACGCAAGGCAGCTTTGCTGTTGCGCGCGGGTGGACAGGTCACGGTAGTGTCACCCTCACTGGATACCAGCCTCCAGCAGGCGCTGGATGAGAAAAAAATTCAGTATCGGGCTGCTCGATTTCAGGCCAGTGACCTCACGGGTTGTCACGTGGTAATCGCGGCGACCGATGACGAAGCCATTAACCATGAAGTCTATGCACTCGCCATGCAAAAAAATATTCCGGTGAATGTGGTAGATCGTCCAGAGTTGTGCAGCTTTATCCTTCCTTCGATTGTAGACCGTTCACCTATCGTGGTTGCTGTGTCCAGCGGTGGGGCATCACCCATCCTGGCGCGCTTGCTGAGGGCGCGCCTCGAAACACTCATCCCAGCTTCGTACGGACGGTTGGCGGTGCTGGCCGCCAGTTTTCGTGACAAGGTTAAACAACGTTTCAAGCAGCCTGCACAGCGGCGTTTGTTTTGGGAAAAAATTCTGCAAGGCAGTGTGGCGGAAATGGTGTTTGCCGGAAAGGAAAAGCAAGCCCATGAGACATTGGAAGCCGCACTTGCGGCTGAAAGCGGAAACAGTGTTCCAACCGGAGAGGTGTATCTGGTCGGCGCTGGGCCGGGCGATCCTGATCTGCTCACGTTTCGTGCTTTACGCTTGATGCAACAAGCGGATGTTGTGCTCTACGATCGTTTAGTCTCTGCTGAAATTCTCGACCTCACGCGGCGCGAAGCCGAGCGCGTCTACGTAGGCAAGCGGCGTAATGTGCACGCCGTGCGCCAGGAAGAAATCAATCAGCGTTTGGTGACGCTGGCGAAAGAAGGCAAGCGTGTACTGCGCCTAAAGGGTGGTGACCCCTTTATTTTTGGTCGCGGCGGGGAAGAAATCGCCACGCTTGCCGAACAAGGTATTCCGTTTCAGATTGTCCCCGGCATTACAGCAGCCAACGGTTGTGCAGCGTATGCGGGTATCCCGCTCACTCATCGTGATTATGCACAGTCGTGCGTCTTTGTAACGGGTAACTTAAAAGACGGCAGCATGAATCTTAACTGGGCAGGTGTGATCCAACCTCAACAAACTATCGTGGTCTATATGGGGCTCACGGGATTGGATATTTTATGCAAAGAATTGATGGCTCATGGGTTGCCAGCAGCGACACCAATCGCGTTGATCCAGCAGGGCACGACGCACCATCAACGCGTATTGATAGGCACAGTGAAAACTTTACCGGAGATTGTTAAGGGTACCGAAGTGCACGCACCGACACTGTTAATTATTGGTGAGGTGGTCAAGCTGCACGGCAAGCTGGCGTGGTTTGGTACTAAAGAAAATAGCGAGTGGGGTAGCGAATGGAAGTAGAAAGTTGTTCGATACCTAGAATTATTTGGATTATGTGGTATCAGGGGTTTGATGAGGCACCTGAAGTCGTGCAGAAGTGTCTTGCCTCCTGGAAGAAATATAACCCAACTTGGAAAATAATTTCGTTAGATAAAAATAACCTTGAGAATAATATTAATTTGCGAGATGTTGTTGATATACATCGAAAAGATATTTCTATACAGGAAGTATCTAATATTGTAAGAATAAACTTATTAGCGAAATACGGTGGTGTTTGGGTTGATGCAACTTGCTTTTGTTGCCAGTCATTGGATGATTGGATTGACTATTATGCCTCTTCAGGTTTTTTTGCCTTTAATAAACCTGGCAGAGACAGGCTGCTTTCGAACTGGTTTTTAGCTTCTGGCAAAAACTGTTATTTGACAGCCGTGATGTGTAGAGAGAATAATTTATTTTGGAGTAGTAATTATTTTACAAATCAACAGAGTAATTATGGTCGTATAACTGTCTGGATATTAGCGAAAGTCCTAAACCGAAACTCCTATACAACCAGATGGTGGTTTTCATTTTTGATTTTAAAGGTCTTTAAGGTATATCCATATTTTACGGTTCATTATCTTTTTTCTGAAATAATAAGGAAAGACGACTTGTGCAAGAAGATATGGAATGAAACCAGAAAAATTAGTGCAGATATTCCACACAAATTGCAAAGGGTAGGTTTGTTGCAAGCTTTGCCAGAAGAAATAAAAGAAGATATCGATAGTAGAAAAGCTCCCTTATACAAGTTGACATGGAAGCATAATAAGAGTGCGTACCCAAAAGGCTGTATTTTGGATTACCTATTAAGGTCGATTTAATACTTGAGGATAAACGGCAGGGATGGAAATTCTTCCGCTTGAGGTCAATTGGTTCTATGTAGCTCATCACTAGTTGGCTATCTGCTGAAAAAACTTAAATCGTTCGTACGCTGCACCAGAACCAAGAATGTTACGCGCCATTGTGGCACCGGACAGAAGTGAGTCCACACGCCCAAGATGATAAAGGATGCTTGCGGCGCTAAGCACCAGGCTGTCGCGCATCGGGCCGTTCGTCCCCTGTAATGCTTCCAAGCCGGCTTGCGCGGCGGCGGTAGCGTGAGCTTCGGTGTCCGACGATAGTGGGGTGGTGCGTATATCCGTTTCAATACCCGCATCGCGTGGCGCAAGCTTAACGAGTTGAACAGATTCTGAAGTGCACCGAATCAATTTGCTGGGTGCGTTAAGCGGGGGAATCACGCCGCCTTCAATGCCGCGCACGATCATGGCGGAGCTAAACCCAGCATGGGATGCCATTAAAGGAAGCAGCTCTTCATACGCTGTGTGGACATAACCTACGACGAGATGCGTTTTGCCTTTTGCACGAATGGGGCCACAGAATTTTTCTAAAGTAGACAAGCAGGGCCGCTTAACCATGAGGCGGCGTAGTTCGATGAGATGATGTAAGGTTGGATGAAATTGCTGCTGATCAACATAGGCCCAGCCGATGTTAGGATTAGCTACACAAGCGGCTGCGGCGTCCGGTGTCAGATCAGTTTTTATTCCTGCAGCAGCTAATACCTGATGATGGGTCAGGCCGAATTTTGGGCCAAGTTCGCGGCAGCCGTGGGAAACAGCCGGAACACCACACGCGGCCAACAAGGCGGGTAAAAACGGCCCGGCGGGCAGGTGGCGCAGGAAACCGTCGTAAGGGTCTGCAATGTCTACCAGTTCATCTACCGTGGCAACAGCGAACTGCGTGGAACCGCGCAGGGCTTCCAGAATACCGCGATTCTCATCGTCGGATTCCCGCTTCATCCGCAGCGCAATGAGAAAGATGGCGGCTTGCACGAGGGGCACCTGATTACTCAGGATAAGTTCCATGCCATCGCGCGCCTCGGCCAGGCCCAAGTCTTTGCTCATCTTTGGCCCGGTGGCGATGCGCTTTATATAAGATGTTATCCGGTCTTCCGGGCTAGCTTCTACAGCTTCGTTCATTGCGTTATCCTTCCCTCAGGCTTGCCATATATCATACACTGTGAGGTTAGAGAAGTTGGTGAGATCAGGGTATGACAAGCGATCAAGCGATGATTGAGGTGAGCATTCCTGCTCAGCGTCTGGAGCTGCGGCAAGGTAAGCGGATTCTATTCACTACCGAGGTGGCTACGGCGCGCAATGGAGCGGGAGAGGTATCTGGTAGCGAGTGTACGCCGCGTGGCTGGCATGTGATTCGCGCCAAGATTGGAGCTGGCGCAGCTGCTAATACCGTGTTTGTGGGGCGTCGCCCAACGGGTGAGTTTTACACACCTGCTTTGCGTGCAGCATGTCCAGCACGGGACTGGATTCTCACACGCATCCTGTGGTTGAGCGGGCTGGAACCAGGTAAAAACCGTTTGGGGAACGTGGATACGATGCGCCGCTACGTGTATCTGCACGGCTGTCCGGATGATGATGTGCTGGGAGTGCCCAGCTCGCATGGTTGTGTGAAGCTGCATAACGATGCCATTATCGAACTCTTTGAGCGGGTTAGCACAGGCACTCGCTTGTTGATCAGCACATGATACAAACAAGGAAAAATTCATGTCACTAGGACCGCTGATGATTGATCTCGCCGGGCCGGAGTTGTCGCAGGCCGAGCACGACATGCTGCGCCATCCTCTGGTCGGCGCAGTCATTTTGTTCAGCCGCAATTATGTTTCGCCGGAACAGATCGAAAATCTGGTACAGCAAATCCATGACGTACGAGAGCCGCGTTTGCTGGTGGCGGTGGATCACGAGGGCGGGCGCGTGCAACGTTTTCGTGAAGGCTTTAGCCATTTGCCTCCCATCCGAATATTGGGCGAAGTATATGACGTGAACCCCAAGCGGGCCAAACGCTTGGCAGAGAATTGCGGATGGCTGATGGCGAGTGAGTTACGCGCCGTGGGTGTGGATTTCAGCTTTGCGCCAGTGCTGGATCTGGATTACGGTATCAGTGCGATTATCGGTGATCGCGCATTTCACAGTAACCCCGAGATCGTCGCCGAGCTTGCGCATGCCTACATGACGGGTATGAAGCACGCAGGCATGGCCGCGACAGGTAAACATTTTCCGGGGCACGGTGGCGTAGAAGCCGATTCGCACATTGCCATTCCCGTCGATGAGCGCAGCTATGAAGATATTTATGCCGAAGATATTCTGCCTTTCGAGCGCATGATTCGCTTTGGTCTTGCCGCGATCATGCCCGCACACGTTATCTACCCGAAAGTTGATCCTAACCCGGCGGGTTTTTCGCCGTTCTGGATGCGCAAGGTGTTACGTGAACGGCTGGAATTTCAAGGCGTCATTTTTAGCGATGACCTGAGCATGGAAGGAGCCAGCGTGGCCGGTGGTTACATCGAGCGTGCTCAGGCGGCGCTACACGCCGGTTGTGATATGGTGTTAGTGTGCAATAATCCGCAGGGCGCGGCGCAGGTGCTGGATAGCCTGGGCGATTATGATGATCCAGTCGCGTATACACGACTGGTGCGCATGCATGGGCATGGTCATTTCAAGCGTGGTGAATTGCAACATGACACGACCTGGCAACAGGCGGCGCAAGCGGTGCAGAAACTGGTCGATGGACATGCTGACACCGAAAGTCTCTCCCTTCTATAATTTAGTCTACGCTCCGGTTACTTAAACTATGCCTATCACTGCACAGCAGGCGCAAGATGTCTACACTGAGGCTGATCTTCTTTACTCCGGACAGGAAGTCGAAGCCGCGCTCGCGCGCATGGCGCAAGACATCAGTGCACAACTTAAAGACAGTAATCCCATCATAGTATGTGTGATGACGGGTGGGATCGTGCCGACCGGCATGCTATTACCGCAGCTTAATTTCCCTTTGCAACTGGATTACATTCATACCACGCGTTATCGTGGTGAAACGCAGGGCGGCGAGCTGCATTGTTTGGCGAAGCCTGTACATTCCTTGCAAGGCCGCACGGTGCTGGTGGTGGATGATATTCTCGACGAGGGTCATACCCTCGCAGCGATTCTTGCCGACTGCCAGCTTGCGGGCGCACGTGAAGTGTTCAGTGCAGTGCTCGTAGATAAAATTCATCAGCGCAGGCAGGGTGTGCAAGCTGATTTTGTGGGGCTGGAAGTGCCGGATCGGTATGTATTCGGATATGGGATGGATTACATGGGTTATCTGCGCAACGCGCCGGGTATTTTTGCAGTGAAAGAACAGGGAAATTAACTAACATGGCAGACCTTGCAATTATCGGTGGCACAGGCTTGCAGTCTCTTAAGACTTTGCAGATCACTCATCGGGAAATGATACATACACCTTATGGTGAGCCGTCCGGTCCGCTCACGCACGGCATTCTGGGCGGCAAGAAAGTAGTTTTTCTTCCGCGTCACGGCCCGAGCCATAGCATTCCACCGCATGAGATCAATTACCGCGCGAATTTATGGGCGCTTAAACACAGTGGTGTTAGCAAAGTCATCGCCGTCGCTGCTGTTGGATCTATTAATAAAGATTTTCAACCGGGACAAATGGTCATTCCCGATCAGATTATTGATTACACCTGGTCGCGTGCTCACACATTTGTCGAAGTGGGCCAGACGCCAGTGATGCATGTGGACTTTACCCATCCCTACAGCCAGATGTTGCGTGAGCTGCTGATGCAGGGCTGCAAGTTGGCCAGAATCGAAGCCAGTTTCAGTGCAACCTATGGCGCTACGCAAGGCCCACGTCTTGAAACCGCTGCCGAGATTGATCGCATGGAACGGGATGGATGCAGTCTTGTTGGAATGACGGGCATGCCCGAAGCAGCGTTAGCGCGCGAGCTTGAGCTTGAATATGCGACGTGTGCGGTTGTGGCTAATATGGCGGCCGGGCGCGGCAAGGGAAATATCAGTATGACCGAGATTGAGCATCATCTGCGCGCGGGGATGGACCAGGTGCGCAGCCTGCTCGAATATGTTATTCCGTTAGTGTAACCCGCAGGAATGTATTAAATGGCTATTAAAGATGTGCTTCATATGGGTAACCCTTTGCTTTTACAAACGGCAGAGCCCGTTATAGAATTCAATACGGCTGCACTCGACGAGCTGATTGCCGATATGTTCGACACGATGGCTGCACAAAGTGGTGCTGGGCTGGCAGCACCGCAAATAGGTGTGAGTCAGCGGGTGGTGATCTTCGGTGTGGAGGCTAACCTGCGTTATCCCGACGCGGAGCCGGTGCCCACCACTGTACTTATCAATCCGGAAATCGAAATTCTCACCGAAGAAACGGACGATATGTGGGAGGGCTGTCTCAGCGTGCCCGGCATGCGTGGCCTGGTGTCACGCTATACCCATTTACGTTACGCAGGCTATGATCAGCAGGGTGTGCGCTTTGAACGCGAGGCACGCGGGTTTCATGCACGCGTAGTACAGCATGAGTGCGATCATCTGGATGGGATTCTTTATCCACGCCGCATTAAAGACATGCGTTTTTTTGGATTCGAAGACGAACTAATGAAGGCGATGAGTAAAGATTAAGAAGTAAGAGTACTGAGCAGATTTTCTACGGCTTTAATACGCGAACTTGCGTCAGGCAGCGGCAGTGTGAGCCGAAGTTTGTTTTGTCCATCCAGCTTGTAGGTCTTGGGCTGTGTTTGAATCAGCTGAATAATTTTTAGCGGATCAATATTGGGCTGATCACTGAACACGATACGCCCACCGTGTTCGCCCATTTCGATCTTGGTAATACCGAGCGGCTTGGCGTCCAGTTTTAGTTCTGTCAGTCTAAATAGCGTTTTCGCCGCAGCAGGCAGCAGACCGAAACGGTCAATCATCTCGACCTGCAATTCACGCAACTCATTCTGATTATCTGCGCTCGCGATGCGTTTGTACATGATCAGCCGCGTATGCACATCCGGGAGATAATCCTCTGGCAAGAGCGCCGGGATGCGTAAATCAATCTCCGCGCCGTGATCCAAAGGCCGATCCAGCTCCGGCTGACGGCCTGATCTCAAGGCTGACACGGCACGCTCCAGTAATTCGGTATAGAGGCTATAACCGATCTCTTGAATCTGACCGCTTTGTTCTTCACCAAGAAATTCTCCGGCGCCGCGAATTTCCAGATCGTGTGAGGCCAGTGTGAAACCCGCACCCAGATCTTCGATGGATTCGATAGCCTCCAGGCGTTTCAGGGCATCAGCCGTGATCGTCTTTCGTGCAGGGATGATCAGGTAAGCATAGGCACGATGATGCGAGCGGCCTACACGTCCGCGTAGTTGATAAAGTTGTGCCAGCCCAAATTTATCCGCATGGTTAATGATGATGGTGTTGGCACTGGGCACGTCAATGCCCGTCTCGATAATCGTGCTGCAGACCAGAATGTTGAAGCGCTGATGGTAAAAATCCAGCATCACCTGTTCCAGTTCACGCTCGCGCATCTGCCCATGTGCCACGCGCACGCTGGCCTCGGGCACCAAAGTAGCGAGGCTTTCCGCCATCTTATTGATACTTTCCACTTCATTATGCAGAAAATACACCTGTCCACCGCGCTTGATCTCGCGCAGACAGGCTTCGTAAAGTAAGGCTTTATCCCATTCACGCACAAAAGTCTTGATAGCAAGCCGTCGGGCGGGGGGCGTGGCGATAATGGAGAGATCGCGCAAGCCGGACAGTGACATGCTAAGTGTGCGCGGAATGGGTGTGGCGGTAAGCGTCAGCACGTCTACCTCAGAACGCAGCATCTTCAGCCGTTCCTTTTGCCGCACACCGAAGCGATGTTCTTCATCGATGATGACGAGACCCAGACGTTTGAAGTGGATGCCGTCCTGTAGGAGTTTGTGTGTGCCGATGATGATATCTACGCTGCCACCCTCAATGCCACCGATGACCTGGGCTTGTTCCTTCTTCGAGCGAAAACGCGAGATCACCTCAATACGCATCGGCCAGTCCGCAAAGCGATCCTTGAAATTCTGATAATGTTGCTGGGCGAGTAGCGTGGTGGGCACCAGCATGACTACCTGTTTCCCGCCTTGTACGGCGGTGAAGGCGGCACGCATTGCCACCTCGGTTTTGCCAAAACCCACATCACCGCACACCAGACGATCCATGGGTTGGTCGGACTGCATGTCCGCGAGTACGTTATGGATCGCATCGAGTTGGTCAGGTGTTTCCTCGAACGGAAATCCGGCAGCAAAAGCCGCATACTGATCATCCGGGGCAGGGAAAGCGTGCCCCTTACGCGCTGCACGGCGCGCGTGGATATCCAGCAGCTCGGCGGCGACATCTCGCACTTTTTCGCTGGCTTTGTGTTTGGCGCGCTGCCATTGCTCGCTGCCCAAACGGTGCAACGGGGCCTGTTCGGGTGTCGCGCCGGTGTAGCGGCTGATCAGCTGTAGCGATGAGACCGGCACATATAATTTATCGCCGCCTGCGTATTCCAGTGTCAGGAACTCCGTTTCGATAGTGCCGACCTGGAGAATTTGCAGACCCAGGTAACGGCCGACACCATGTTCCTCGTGTACTACAGGTGCTCCGATATGAAGTTCGGTAAGGTTGCGTACAATCGCGTCGGCATCCGGTGCGCGGCTCTTACGTCGCCGCCGTTGCAATACCCGTTCACCAAACAACTGCGATTCAGCAATGACGGCAAGCTGAGGTTCCTCCAGCAACAAGCCGTGCTCAAGCGGAGCAACAGTAATGCCAAGCGAAACATCTGCTTTGAAAAAAGCCAGCCAATCCGGGAAGACCGTGGGGTGTAAGTCACAGCCACGCAACAACTCCAACAGGGCCTCACGCCGTCCTGTGGTCTCAGCGGCAAACAATACACGGCCGCTAAACTCCGTCAGGAAATTTGTTAAGGCAGTTGTTGGGCGTGGTGCATGGGCATCCAGACTCAAGCTGGGTGGCTGGCGTGTCGCATAATTAACAAGTGCACCGTTCGCGTTGACTTCTTCGAACTCAAAACGCTGGAGAGTCACTTGCGGAAAAGCTTTACACCGGCCAAATATCTCCTGGGCTTGTAGGAAAAGCTCGGAGGGTGACAGCAAAGGACGTTCGCGATCGTGCCGTGCCTGCTCGAAACGTTCGCAGGCTTCCTGCCAGAAACGCTCGGCCGCTTGCGGCACGGCATCGGTGCGCAGTATCAGACTCGTGGCAGGTAAATAGTCGAATAGTGTGTCGGTATGTTCAAAAAACAGCGGAAGATAATATTCAATCCCCGGCGGCGCCAAACCTTTGCTCACGTCACGATAAAGGGGAACACTTTGCGGTTCACCTTCGAAATGGACACGAAAGGCCTGGCGAAACTGTGCAATGGCTTCTTCGGTGAGGGGGAATTCCCGGGCAGGTAACAAGCGGATCGCGGTAACTGCGTCTATAGAACGCTGGGTGTCAGGGTCAAAACTGCGCATGCTGTCAATCTGCTCGTCGAACAGATCAATGCGATAGGGCAGTGGGCTGCCCATAGGGAACAAATCCAGCAGACTGCCACGTACTGCAAACTCCCCATGTTCCATTACCTGCGCCACGCACCGGTAGCCGCTGGCCTCCAGGCGTAGACGCATCTGCGTGACATCCAGTTTCTGCCCGATGTCGAGAACAAGGCTGTGGGCTGCAAGATATTCGCGTGGTAGCAGGCGTTGCATCAGGGTCGCTACCGGTAGTACCAATATTCCCTGTTTAAGCTGAGGTAGGTGATAAAGAGCCGTCAGGCGTTGGGAGATGATGTCTTGATGGGGTGAAAAGACGTCGTAGGGGAGCGTCTCCCAGTCGGGAAAGCTCAGTATGGGCAGGGATTTATCCTCACCTGCAAAGAAACGCAGCTCGTACTCCAGGCGCTGTGCTGACAGGGTGTCTTCGGTAATGACTACCAGCGGCCCTGGATGGCGGTGTGCCGCCGCATTGATGACAAGCCCGTAGCTGCTGCCGTAAAGCTTACCCCACCGATTATGTTCACCGGGCTTGCGCGGCAGGCCAGGCTGTAAAGCACTAAGCCCCGGATCAGCGTTAGCAGGGAGGGTATCAGACTGCAGGGGATGATTCATCCTGGGTGCGCGCGTGAGCAAAACCTTATTTTCCCACAATCAGCCTGCCAAGACAGCATTACTATTGAAAATCTCCTGTTTAGTCCCCACTATAAACTTACTAGAATATAAACGGTCTTAGAGTAGGATATTTTCGGTTAGAATATGAGTTATGAAACACACTCCGCAACATGACAATGGGGTGGTGGTCCAGGAAGCGAAACCGAAGCTTGAACAGCCACCTCTTTACAAGATTATACTGATTAACGACGATTACACTCCGATGGAGTTTGTAGTGGACGTGCTGGAAACATTTTTCAACATGACCCGTGAACAGTCCGTGCAGGTAATGTTGCAGGTGCATACTCGTGGTATGGGGGTGTGTGGTACTTACACCCGTGAGGTTGCAGAGGCTAAAGTTATTCAGGTCAATGAATTTTCAAAACATAACCAACACCCATTGCTATGTACCATGGAGAAGGCATAAATTACTGATGTGCTATAAGGGGCTTGCGGACACTTTTACGGGGTTATCATTATGTTGTTAAGCAAGGAACTAGAAGCGACCCTTAACCAGGCTTTTCGTGATGCGCGCGAAAAGTTGCACGAGTTTATGACCGTTGAACACTTGCTGCTTGCGTTGCTGGACAATGCCAGCGCGGCAGTTGTGTTGCACGCATGCGTTGCGGACATTGAGAAGCTTCGCCAAGACCTCACTGCCTTCCTGCAGGAAACCACTCCGCTGTTATCTGAGCACGATATACGTGAGACTCAGCCAACGCTTGCCTTCCAACGAGTTTTGCAGCGCGCCGTTTTTCATGTGCAGGCATCCGGTAAAAAAGAAGTAACAGGTGCCAATGTGCTGGTAGCCGTTTTCAGCGAGCAGGAATCGCAGGCGGTGTATTTCCTGAAGAAACAGAACGTCAACCGCCTGGATGTGGTGAATTATATCTCGCACGGCATCTCCAAGGCTCATCAAGACGACGATACACCTAGTATCTCACCCATTTCCGATGACGAAGCAGGTGCAGAAGCCCCG
>JAYTIZ010000118.1:0-4318 GCA_043731445.1 Gammaproteobacteria bacterium
GTGCTGGCGTTGGCTTTTCTGCTCTTAATCTCGCTGGTCATTAGTGCCGCCCTTGTGATGCTGGAGCATTATGCAGGTGGTATCTGGAGCAGTTCGGCACTATTGTTCACCACATTCTCGGTGCTCATTTCGTTTGGCGTCATCACCTGTTTGTTCGCCGTGATTTACAAAATGCTACCGGATGCGCCGCTATCTTGGCGCGATGTGTGGATGGGCGCTGTATTTACCGCCGGCCTGTTTACACTGGGCAAATATCTTATCGGCCTCTACTTGGGCAACAGCGCCGTGACTTCAGGTTTCGGTGCTGCCGGTTCGCTGATTGCGCTACTGCTCTGGGTATATTATTCGGCGCAGATATTCTTCCTCGGTGCAGAGTTTACGCGGCAATACGCGCTGCGCTTCGGCAGCCTGCAACAGCAGAAGCAAGAGCAACTGGCGTTGGACAAAGTCTTAGCCAAACCCTTAGTCGAAGCCAAAGCACAAATCACGTAGCAAACCTATTCGCCCAGCAGTTCAGCGATGGGTTGCAGATGCTCGATACGTTCGGACACGACCTTGATAATCACGATAATCGGGATGCCTAGCAGCATGCCGCCCACGCCCCATAGCCACGCCCAGAAGAGCAGGGAGAGGAATACCGACGCCGCATTCATCTTGGCAATGCGGCCAGTCATCCAGGTAGTGACGAAAATACCGACTATGGTAGAGATGGCAAAGGATGCGCCCGCCACCAGTAGCACAGCGGACACTGTATCGAACTGCATATAGGCCGCCATGCCAGTTCCGGCGGCAGTTGCAAACGGGCCAAAGTACGGAACCACGTGCAGCAAGCCAGCCGCGGCTGCCCATGCCCCGGCGTTTTCCAGTCCAATCAGGCGAAATGCGACCCAGCTTAACAGCCCAACCATGACATTGGTAATCAGCAACATGAACATATAGCGCTGGATGGAGCTATTGATGTCATCGAGTATATGCACGGTGATTTTCTTGCGCGTAAGCGTAGGCCCGGTCAGGCGTACCAGCTTTCGCTTGAAGGTATCGCCGGAAAGCAGCAGAAAGTAGGCGAGGAAGATCATCATGATGGATTCACCGATAAAGCCAAACAGCCCCAGTGAGCCGCGCCAGAGAAAATCATTGATCTTGAATTTTGGCTCATCGACAACGACATGCATGGCAGGTTTTTTCGGCGCTACAGTGGAGCCATCAACAGAACTAGTGGCCTTTTCCACCGCATTGGCAGCCATCTGCACCTTTTGTATATTAGTCAACGGGTCACCGCTCTTGCGGCTGAATTCTGTGGTCAATTTGCTTGTGGCTTCAGGCAACTTGGTTATGATGGACTGCACCTGCCCGCTCAATGAATATCCCGCAAAAACGATGCCGAATACCAGACCTATGATTACGATGCTGGAGCCTAGCACGCGCGGGATTTTGATGCGCTCCATCCACTCCACAAGAGGATTCAAGGTGTAGGCAAAGAGAATGCCGAGCAACAGCGTGGTGATGAAACTTTGCGCCCAGTCCAGCGCGTAGATGACGCTTACAGTGGCGATAATAACCAGCGCAACACCCTTGACCTCTATGGGATCGGAAACTGCCGGCAACACAATATCGGTTACCTGGTCTGACACCGTTTCCGGCAGCCCTGGGATATCTACCTTAGATGGAGATTCATTATGCATGATGATTTCGTAGTATGGCGTTAGGTGGAGATGCGAACATTGATGGACTTCTCTTTGCAATGCCCAATCTGGTCATTGTAGTATCTTACGTAAATTAAACCCAGATTGTCCAACAGGGTGCAAGATGATGGAGATTTTAACTAACGAAAAGCCGGGGTAAACGCCCGGCTTCTATCTATCAACTAGTGATTCAAACGGACATCACAACCTCCCACTCAACCTATCTATTGATCATGACGCTCATGCTGTCCGTGCTCATCGTCATGATCTCCACCTCTACGTTCATCGTGGCGGTCATTCCGCTCATGATCATGATCACGATTTTCATATCGGCCATCATCATGCTCGTGATAAGGATACGCATAACAACCAGCAAGGCTGGTAGTAACCAGAGCTAACAACAAGATTGTTTTCATATATGCCTTTCTAGCGTCTTAAAATCGCAAATACTTATTATCAATAACGACCTAATCTGTATGCAGGCCTTCGCGTTTATACTCTAGTATAGCCCCGGTCATGGCAAATGACGTGACCAAAAGTATTACTAGAGCTTTGGGTATGATTTGATGGTTTTTCACCGGATATCCTTGAGTGACTTTGAAAGTTTGCACTGGCTGTTGATTAACTATTTAGAAATAATAACGAAAGCCGCTTCGGAAGTCGGTGCGCTATCCTGCATATAAGAGTTTAGTGGTGAAAAACGGTACCTGCCCGAATTACCAGCTACTCAGGCTGGGATGCCTGGATTTTCATCTGCATGTAATCCTGTCGCTCCATCTCATGCAATTGCCGTGGGTATTGTTCGGTCGCATCAAACCAGCCCGTCAGGCGCTGTTGCAGTCTTTTTTCAGGGGTAGTCGAGAGAGCGCCAAGATAGGCATCTATGGCCAAGTAGTAACGCATGGTGTTACGTTCCACGAGACCGCGCACCCCGCCTATGTATTGCGGCGGGGACTGGCCGTCAATACTGGTAAAGCCAACCTTGCCGCGACCCAGGGTGGCCAGGTAGCTCCCCATGGCTAGGCGGCCGGCCATACCGTAACTGTAGGCGTAGGTGAGGTGTATAAAAGTACGCTTGCCACTAATGGCTACCGCTTCCAGCTCGATACGGTAATCCTTGGTGCCCAGCGGGCCGT
Source organism: Gammaproteobacteria bacterium (assembly GCA_043731445.1). Classification (GTDB taxonomy): domain Bacteria; phylum Pseudomonadota; class Gammaproteobacteria; order SURF-13; family SURF-13; genus JAYTIZ01. The sequence continues at coordinate 2,819 of JAYTIZ010000118.1, forward strand.
TGTCGGCATTGAGGTCAACCTGAAAGTACTCGGAGCCGCTGGCCACCACATGATAATTGAATTGCAAATGGTAAACGTCCGGCAGATATTGGCTGACTTTTTTGCCTACATCCAGGTTGAGTATGCTGCCGTTGCTGCCAGACGCGACCCGGCAAGACTTGGTGTTAAGGTGCAGAAACAGCACATCGCACCAATTGGCCGGGCCCAGTTTAGGATCATTGAGGCTGGCGTTAACGGTAGCGTAGGGATAATCCACCACTGCATAAATATCGCCTTTAAGCGACGATGCGGATTCCACCGAATCCAGATACAAGGGACGTTCAAACTGGTTATGCGCCAGTTGCTGCGTCAGGCTCTGGTATTTATCGCGCAAATTCGCTGCATCGTTCGCTAGCAGTAGTGGCGCATGCCACAGGCCACACAGCAACAACGTGGCAAGTAGCCGTTGCATTAACCAGTGCTTGCTGCTCACAAGAAACGAGCCCATAGACGCGCGGATCTTTCCTTCAGCCGCAAGACCAGAGAACGTTTACGCCAGTCTTGCAAAGTGATTTGCTTGGATAACTTCAGGTCTTGCTGGTATAGCGCCGTCATACGGTCACCGAAATCCTGACCCAGCATCACCGCGTTGATTTCCTGATTATTGAGGAAGCTGCGCCAATCCAGATTGCTCGAACCTACAGTGGACCATACGCCGTCTATCATCGCCGTCTTGGCGTGAAGCAGGGCATCCTGGCGCTCATAGATTTTTACGCCCGCACTAAGTAGTTCATCGTAATACGAATGCGAGGCGTGGAACACCAGACTGGAATCGGTCGTGCTTGGCAGCAGCAACCGCACATCCACACCACGTGCCGCTGCATCCTTAAGCGCCGAGAGCATTTGCGGATCGGGGATGAAATAGGCATTGGTAAGCCAGACCTGGCTTTCCGAGCTATTGATGGCAGAAAGCAGCGTCACGTAGATCAGGCTAAACGGATCATCAGGTGAGCTACCAATGGCACGTACCACTTCATTGCCGACATTGCTGAGCTGCGGATAGTAGTCATGGCCTGTAAGCGGCTCGCCCTTCTGCTTCTCCCAGGTCTGCATGAACAGCTTCTGGAATTCGGCCACTACCGGGCCTTGCATCAACAGATGGGTGTCGCGCCACAGCGTGGTGTCTTTACTCGCAGGCAGTTTATGCCCATTGGCGTTTTGCAAATCCGTTTGCACGAAATCATCTTGCTCCGGCTGTTTCTCTTCTTGGTCACGTTTATGCTGTTCCTTATTACGGGAGCCGCCACTGCCAAACGAACTGCCAGAAGAGCCGCGCGCATAGACGCTGCTGATGTTGATGCCGCCGACGTAGGCGGTCTTGCCGTCCACTATTAGCAGCTTGCGATGGTCGCGTTCATTCAACTCCCAGCCCTTGCGGCTATTCAGCGGATTGATCGGGTTGTATTCGAGTACATGGGCACCTGCGTCTTGCAGCGACTGGAAGAATGACTTGGGTGTATT
>JAYTIZ010000119.1:0-6935 GCA_043731445.1 Gammaproteobacteria bacterium
CTCATCACCCAGATGACACAAACCGCCGTCTGCAACCGCCTCCACACTCTGGATCAACAGCTCTGTCGCTGGCTGCTGATGAGCTGTGACCGGCTGGCCACTGACAAGCTGGTGATGACCCAGGAACTTATGGCGCATATGCTGGGCGTGCGCCGGGCAGGCATCACTGGTGCGGCGCGGCTGCTACAGGCCGAGGGCCTGATTACCTACCGGCGCGGGCATGTCACGATCCTGGATCGGCCCGGCTTGGAGGCGCGCGTCTGCGAATGTTATCAGGTGGTCAACAAGGAGTTTGAGCGTTTATTCGACAAGCGATTAGTTGCTATAGACATGACAACTTGATGTGCCTACGGTAACGCTGGCATTTTTTCTTCAGGAATTTCGCCTACCAGACTATTCAAAAAAGCTACGATATCGGCCACCTGCTGGTCTGAAAGATCTTTCTGTAATTGGGTCTTAGCCATGACTCGCACCGCTTCTTCCAGCGTAGGCACCGAGCCGGTATGGAAATACGGTGCGGTCAACGCGGCGGTACGCAAGGAAGGTACATGGAACAGGCGCTTGTGGATCGCCTCGCCAGTAGCTTCATAGCGGCCCTGATCAGCCGTCACCAGATGGTATTGTTGATCGTACTGACTGCCTAGATAATTGGGAAATAATTCATAGAAGCCTTCACCCATCGGTACCGGCGGACCGGAGAAGTTGGTACCGAAGTGACAGGCAGTACATCCCACCGAATCATATTCGCGCATGCCACGCAAAGCCTGCGCGGAAAGCGCCTGCTTATCGCCCTTCACATAACGGTCAAAAGCACTGTTAGGCGTGATAAGTGTACGGACGTAAGCTGCGATGGCTTTGGCGATATTGTCATAACTCAACGCCTGTCCATTCCTGAATACTTTGTGAAACTGTTTAGAGTAAGCGGGGATAGATTGAATGTGTGCGACAACCACTTTAGGGGTAGGCATACCCATGATCGTCGGATCGGTGAGGTGATCCTTGACCGCTACTTCGATGCTGTCCGCGCGCCCATCCCAAAATTGTACGCTTTGGAATGCCGCATTAAACACTGACGGTGTTGAGCGGCGTGCGATCTTGCCGAGTGCTCCGGTAGACAGTACTTTATGATCCACCCCGCCGGTGCGCAGGTTATGGCAGGTGTTACAGGACACTTTTCCGGTGAAGGACAGACGCGGATCAAAATATAATTGCTTGCCCAGCGCGATTTTTTCCGCCGTCATGGGGTTATCAGCGGGGATTGGCGGCTTACCCGGCAGAGCAGGCATCACCACAAACTCTTCCGCACAGGCCAGCGCTGCACTCAGCACTAAAGCCAGGCTGGTACTCAAGAGTAAACGGTATCTGCTCACTCGTTTCCTCATATCCTCTAAAACAACTTTGTTAGTTACCCATCTAAATGAAAAAGCCGGGCATAGCCCGGCTGAGTTCAGTTTTATGAAGCTGTATTATTCTTTGTCAGCCGCGGCCGCTTTGGCTTCGGGCTGTGGGCGATCCACCAACTCCACAATAGCCATGGGTGCTGCATCGCCGGCGCGAAAGCCGCACTTGAGAATACGCAAGTAACCACCCTGGCGTGTCTTGTAACGCGGACCCAGTTCGTTGAAGAGTTTAGTGACGATTTCGCGGTCACGCAGACGCGCGAACGCGAGACGCCGCTTGGCTACGGTATCTACCTTGGCCAGAGTAATTAAAGGTTCTGCCACACGGCGCAACTCTTTGGCTTTGGGCAAAGTGGTCTTGATGACTTCATGGCGCATGAGCGCAGCGGCCATGTTTTTCAGCATGGCAGCACGGTGGCTGCTGTTGCGGCTGAGTTGTCGTCCGCTATTTTGGTGGCGCATAGTAGTAAACCTTGATTCGTTACGTTATGACTGTACGTCGTACAGTCTAGCCTTGGACAGCAATCTTTTCTTTATCATGCAAGCCTGGCGGTGGCCAGTTTTCCAGACGCATCCCCAGTGACAAGCCGCGTGAAGCCAGCACATCCTTGATCTCAGTCAGAGATTTTTTGCCCAGGTTAGGCGTTTTCAACAGTTCCACTTCGCCGCGCTGAATCAGATCACCAATATAGTGAATGCTTTCTGCCTTCAGGCAATTCGCAGAGCGCACGGTCAGCTCCAGATCATCCACTGGGCGTAGCAGGATCGGATCAATCTCGACGTGCTGGGCCAAAGCCGGCTGTGCCTGTTCACTGCTCTTTAAGTCAACGAAGATGGATAATTGATCTTGCAGAATATTGGCCGCGCGGCGAATGGCCTCTTCCGGATCCACAGTGCCGTTGGTTTCAATATCAATGATCAGCTTGTCCAGATCGGTACGCTGTTCCACACGGGCGCTCTCGACAGCATAAGTAACACGGCGCACTGGGCTGAACGAAGCGTCTAGCTGCAAACGGCCAATCGGGCGCTCTTCACCTTCTACTGCGATACGGGTCGAAGAAGGCTGATAACCGCGTCCACGTGCAATCTTGAGCGTCACGTTCAGCTCGCCTGATTTAGTCAAATGGGCAATGACGTGGTCGGGGTTGACGATTTCAACATCATGGTCCAGCGTGATGTCGCTCGCCAGCACAACTCCCGGGCCTTTCTTGTGCAAGGTCAGCGTTGATTCGTTACGGGCATGCATGCGTATGGCCAAACCTTTAAGGTTCAGCAGAATATCCACTACGTCTTCCTGCACGCCTTCAATGCTGGTGTATTCATGCAACACACCTTCAATTTCAGTTTCAACAACGGCGCAGCCCGGCATAGAAGACAGCAGGATGCGACGCAAGGCGTTGCCCAAAGTATGCCCAAAGCCACGTTCCAGAGGCTCTAAAGTCACCTTTGCGTGCTGAGGGTTAATAATCTGGACATCCACCAGACGTGGCTTCAAAAATTCAGTAACGGAGCCCTGCATGGAAAAACCTCGCTTAGCTTAAATACCGTGTGGCTTACTTGGAGTACAACTCAACAATAAGATGCTCATTAATCTCTGCTGGCAACTCACCACGCTCAGGCCGTGATTTGAAGACACCCTGCATCTTGCTTACGTCCATATCTATCCAGTCAGAAAACCCGCGTTGCTGAGCCATGTCCAGCGAGGCTTGAATGCGCAACTGTTTCTTGGCCTTTTCATCCAGAGCGATAACATCACTCGGGCTCACCTGATAGGTGGGGATATTGACCTTTTTAGCGTTCACAGTAATGGCGTTGTGGCGCACCAGTTGGCGCGCTTCACTGCGCGAAGCTGCGAAACCCATACGGTAAACGACGTTATCGAGGCGACCTTCCAGCAACTGCAACAGAATTTCACCGGTAGAACCTTTACGGCGATCGGCCTCTTCATAGTAAAGACGGAATTGACCTTCCATCACACCGTAAATTCTGCGCAGCTTCTGCTTCTCGCGTAGCTGAGTGGCGTAATCCGACAAGCGTGTGCGCCGCTGGCCGTGCTGGCCCGGCGGGAAAGCGCGGCTTTCAATCGCGCACTTGCTGGTGAAACATTTCTCGCCCTTCAAAAAGAGCTTTCCGCCTTCACGACGACAAAGACGACATTTGGGACCTGTATACTTAGCCAAAACCTGCCTCCAGCTTAAACGCGACGTTTCTTAGGTGGACGGCAACCGTTATGCGGAATCGGTGTCACGTCAGTGATATTAGTTACTTTCATTCCAGCGGCGTTGAGAGCACGCACGGCAGATTCACGACCTGGCCCCGGACCGTTCACGAAGACCTCGATATTTTTCATACCAAACTCTACCACTGCAACGCAGGCCTTTTCAGCAGCTACCTGAGCAGCAAATGGCGTACTCTTGCGTGAACCACGGAAACCGCAACCACCCGCAGTAGCCCAAGACAAGGTATTACCCTGGCGGTCAGTAATGGTGATGATCGTGTTATTAAACGAGGCATGAATGTGCGCCACGCCATCAGCGACACTCTTCTTGACCTTCTTACGTGTGCGGCTAGCAGCCTTTGTAGGTATTGCCATAATAATGTCCTGTTAGTACTTATTTACGGATTGCTTTACGTGGACCTTTACGCGTACGCGCATTGGTGCGCGTGCGCTGACCGCGTACCGGCAGGCCGCGACGATGGCGCGCTCCGCGATAGCAGCCCAAATCCATGAGACGCTTGATGCTCATTGACACTTCACGGCGCAAATCACCTTCTACGGTGAACTTGGCCACTTCGATACGCAGTGTTTCAACTTCGGCGTCCGTTAAATCCTTTACTTTGGTCGTCGGCTTTACCTTGCTTGCGACGCAGATTTTTTCAGCACGTGAATGTCCAATGCCGTAGATCGATGTTAATGCGATCACGGCGTGTTTCTGAACCGGAATATTTATACCAGCAATACGGGCCATTCTATTATTCTCCCAGTGTCCTGCTCATACTTAGCCCTGCCTTTGTTTATGGCGAGCATCCGTGCTGCAGATGATGCGCACAACACGCTTGCGCAGCACCACTTTGCAGTTACGGCACATTTTTTTGACTGACGCGCGTACTTTCATCACTATTCTCCCAAACGCTGATCGCTCAGCTGCTTCAACGCACCAAACCAGCTCGGCCGTGCGTCTTTAAATTAGCCTTTTTAAGCAAACTTTCATATTGATGCGACATCAGATGCGCCTGCATCTGCGCCATAAAATCCATCACTACCACTACAATAATCAGCAAAGACGTACCGCCAAAATAAAACGGCACATTCCAATTCACTCGCAAAAGTTCCGGCAACAAACACACGGCGGTAATATAAATGGCTCCGCCTAAAGTGATGCGCGACATCACCGTATCAATATAACGCGCCGTCTGCTCACCGGGGCGGATACCGGGTATCAACGCGCCCGACTTTTTCAAATTATCTGCCGTATCCTTGGGATTAAACACCAGGGCGGTATAAAAAAAGCAGAAAAATATAATCGTAAACGCATACAACAATACATGTAACAACTGCCCCGGCGATAATGCCGTTGCCACATCCTTTAACCATCCCAAACCCTGCACACTGCCTAACCAGCCCGCGAGTGTCGCCGGGAACAAAATAATACTTGAGGCAAAAATCGGTGGAATCACCCCCGACATATTGATCTTCAACGGCAGATGACTGGTCTGCCCTGACATCATCTTGCGGCCCTGCTGGCGATTAGTGTAATTGACGGTAATGCGCCGCTGCCCGCGCTCCACAAACACTACAAATCCGGTGACTGCTACCACCAACACAAACAATACCAACACCGTGAGTGCGTGTAACTCACCCGTACGCGCCAACTCCAGGGTAGCCGCGACGGCATGAGGCAAGCCGGCCACTATTCCCGCGAAGATAATAATGGAAATACCATTACCGATACCGCGCTCGGTGACCTGTTCACCCAACCACATCAAAAACATCGTGCCTGTCACCAGGGTTATGGTGGCGGTAAAAATAAAGTGCATACCCGGCTCAATCACCACCGGTATACCCCCGCTAGCGTGCTGACTCTGTAGCGCAACCGCAATACCGACAGCCTGGAATATGGCCAACACCAATGTTCCGCGACGCGTGTACTGCGTTATCTTGCGCCGTCCAGACTCGCCTTCCTTCTTTAGCTGCTCCAGCGTCGGCACGACTGTGCTCAGCAACTGAATGATGATCGAGGCCGAAATATACGGCATGATCCCCAGCGCAAATACCGACAAGCGTTGCAGCGCTCCGCCCGAAAACATATTGAACATATCTACAATCGTTCCGCGCTGCTGCTCAAAGAGTGCAGCCAGCGCCACCGGGTCTATGCCCGGTACCGGGATATGCGCACCGATGCGAAATACAATCAAGGCACCCAACACAAACAGCAACCTGCCTTTCAGCTCTTTTAGCTTGCCAAGCCCTGCCAGGCTTTGTGCAGATGCGACCACTTAGGCCTCTATCTTCCCGCCAGCAGCTTCGATCGCAACGCGTGCACCTTTGGTCACCGCGATACCACGCAGATTCAACACAGCCGTAAGTTTGGTCGCTTTCTCATGGGCAGCAATCACTTTTACGCGCTTGACATCTTGACGCACCAGATTAGCGGCCTTCAAGGCGAGTAAATCAATCGTGTCACCTTTTAATTTCAACAATTCATGAATACGAATCTCAGCCGTTTCATGCGCCGTGAGCGAAGCAAAGCCGTACTTAGGCAAACGACGCTGGATGGGCATCTGGCCACCTTCAAACCCGACCTTGTGATAGCCACCAGCACGAGCATGCTGCCCCTTATGACCGCGTCCACAGGTCTTACCGAGACCCGAACCGCCGCCGCGTCCGACGCGTTTGGCAGCCGTCTTGGCACCTGCGGCCGGTTTAAGTGTGTTCAAGCGCATCATGACACTTCCTCAACTTTAAGCATGTAGGAAATCTTGTTGATCATGCCGCGTATGCAGGCCGTATCCTGCAACTCTACGCTGTGGTGCATGCGCCGCAGACCGAGCCCAGTCAGACAGGCTACATGTCTGGGCAGCCTGCCACTTGCACTGCGCACCAGCGTGACTTTGAGTTTCTTACTTGTCGTTTTTGCTTTGACCATGCGCCTACTCTAGAATTTCGCTGAGATCTTTACCGCGTTTGGCGGCAATATCCACCGGGTCTGCCATCATCGTCAAACCCCTGAGAGTGGCACGCGCTACGTTGATGGGATTGCTTGACCCAATACATTTGGCGAGCACATCGCGCACGCCGAGCACTTCAAATACTGCACGCATCGCACCACCAGCAATAATCCCCGTACCTTCCGAGGCTGGTTGCATAAATACTTTGGCCGCACCATGACGCGCCATAATGGCGTATTGCAGGGTGCTGCCCTTCAGGCTGACACTGCGCATATTTCTGCGCGCGTCGTCCATCGCCTTTTGAATAGCGGCCGGCACTTCACGTGCCTTGCCATGCCCGATACCGACTTTGCCATTACCATCACC
>JAYTIZ010000120.1:0-14324 GCA_043731445.1 Gammaproteobacteria bacterium
GCGGCAAGCAATAAGGCGCGTATCTTGTTAGCGTTGTCCGGATCGGCAAGAAAGCGCTGTTCGCCGTTGACCATGATGCGCGGCATAAGCGTACTGATAGTGTCGCTGTAGATTCCGGCGAGATTAGCGATCACATTTTGATGTGTGATGGAGAAGTGCTGCACCTGGGCGCGGGCCTTTTCAATACCCTCGCCTATTTTGCCCAGCATTGCGCTGCGTTTGGCAAGCTGGCGTTCGAGATACATCACACCGATGACGTATTTTGTCAGCTCAAGATCACGTGTCGCGGTTTTCCTGTCGAGTTGTACCTGCAACAATTTGAGCCCGGTACGTACACCTTCAGGACCATCATAAACAGCCGCGGTGTTTTCTGCGTCTGTTTTGAAAATGCTGTTGATGCTAGTCTCGAATCCAACGTTATCCTTCACCGTGCCCTGATGCGCGAGCTGCTGCACGAGATGAGCGGCTTGGACAATGCCGGCAAGCGCCAAGGTTCGATCTGTTCGGGAATGAAGCAGAGTTGTATGGAGTTTATGTGTAATTGAACATTAAGAGAATACCATTCTCTTTGGTGTTGTTGACCCCGTTGACGCCGCCGAGCATCGCAGACACAGACGGAAAGGCCCGTTAGGGTGCCAACAGGGAGGTTGGCACGAAACCGTCAGGCTAGGGACAGCCTGTCGGGCGAGCCTGTCTGTGACGAGACGCGCAGGGACATCGCGTAGCGATCCAGTCTTGGGGGGTGCCCTTCTCTTTGGTCTCTTTCTCTTGGGCACGCAAGAGAAAGAGACCCGCTGCCGGGCGGGCCCCGGCATTAGCTGCGTCGCCAAGGGCGACTCATAATGTACCCCTCATCCTAGCCTTCTCCCGCAAGGGGAGAAGGGATAGTATCCTAAAGGGGACTTTATGCCGGAAGCTGAGAGCTTACTCTGTACTTTCTATCACTCCGCCACCTAAACATTCCTTACCCAAATAAAATACCACAGACTGCCCTGGCGTAACGGCGCGCTGTGGCTCGTCAAACGTGACGCTACATTTTCCTTCCTTCAACTCCGTGATGACACAGGCTTGATCGGGCTGACGGTAACGGGTTTTGGCGTGACAGTGTAATGGTGTGGCGGGAGGGCTTCCCGAGACCCAATGCAGATCGCATGCCTGCAAGCGACGACTGTACAACAGCGGATCGTGTTCGTCCTGCGTAACGGTGAGCCGATTGCATTCCAACTCTTTGCCGACCACATACCACGCTGATCCGCTACCACCGCGCCGCCCGCCTATACCCAAACCCTGGCGCTGGCCCAACGTGTAGTACATCAAGCCATCATGCGTGCCGATCACTTCATCTTCGACATTCCTGATCTCGCCATGCTGCGCTGGAAGATAGCGGCTCAAAAAGTTTTTGAAGTTGCGCTCACCGATAAAGCAGATGCCGGTGCTGTCTTTCTTGGCATGATTACCGAATCCAGCTTGGGTAGCCATTGCGCGCACTTCAGGCTTGGCAATATCACCCAGCGGGAATAGCGTTTTGCTTAATTGCATCTGACCTAAGGTGTATAGAAAATAACTCTGATCCTTGTTGCCGTCTTGGGCTTTTAATAGATGAAATTGTCCGTTGGTGTTTGCTACACGTGCATAGTGCCCGGTCGCAATGACATCGGCACCCAATTCCAGCGCATGATCGAGAAACGCCTTGAACTTGATTTCCTTGTTGCACATCACATCGGGGTTGGGTGTGCGGCCCAGGCGATACTCTTCGAGAAAATACTGGAATACGCGGTCCCAATATTCACGCGCGAAATTCACCGCATGCAATGCAACATCCAGCTGCGCGCACACTTTTCTGGCGTCTGCCAGATCTTCCGTCGCCGCGCAGTGCTCCTGTGTGTCGTCACCTTCCCAGTTCTTCATGAACAGGCCACGCACATCGTATCCCTGCTGCTGCAATAACAAAGCTGCGACAGAGGAATCTACGCCACCGGACATACCGACGATAACGCGGGCTTTAGTCTGACTTATCATTTTCAAAAAACGGAGTACCTAACAGCAGCACGTCTATTTGTGTTCTGGTGGATTCCATCCGTCTCTCCACACTGACAAAGGCAAAATATGCGGCGGTTCGCCGTTGTCCTCAAACCAGGAATCTACGGCAAAGAGCTCACCACTGCTTGTGTCACGGATCACTGCCGTGCTGTGTGGCCAGCCGAAGAAGAACCAGCCGCGCGTGGCATGGTCTTCTACCGTGTGCCATTTTAATAATCCATCTTTGACCATCATGGTGAGATACAGGCTGGTGTTAGTGGATTCATCAATGCAATCCATCTGCCCGTCTGTTCCCACACCCTGAAAATTGCGGCCTTTATCATGTGACGTGCCGGTGAGCTCGCCCACAATCGTCTCCATGAGAGCAATAGCGCTGGCAATCGAGGCGCGCTCCTGCACAGCATCCACCGCTTCGGGCGAAAATATCGCGCGGATCTGCTGCCATTGAGACGGCGCCAAACCGACGATGCTTAGTTTTTTGCACGTATGCTCTGAGCAGACTGAAAAATGCGCGGGGACTGGATCGGTGATGATATCTGTGCGTGTAAAACTATCCGTCTGCGCGTTTGCCGATACGATCAGAAGTTGTGCAGCCAGCAGGCACAGCCAGCGTACATGACACTGCTTGCGTTGCACTTGTTCACGCGGCATCATGCGTGGCCGTGAGTTCATTCAGCAACGCCAGCGGATAACGCTTGCCCGCCAAGTAGTCATCCAGACAGCGCAACACTAGCGGGCTGCGCAACTGTTGTTTCATCCCTTCTAGTTCCGCACGCGTCAGCCATAATGCGCGGAGAATACCCTGATCCAAAGCGCGGGTGGGTTCGTGTTTCTGGCAGATTCCGGCAAAACAAATGCGCAGATAGGTATGGTGGTTGTCCGGACTTATCCAGCGGTAGATACCCACGATGGCATCCGGCTCAAAATGCCAGGCCGTCTCTTCCAGCGTCTCGCGTCTAACCGCCTCGATCAGACTTTCTCCTTCGTCGAGGTGCCCAGCTGGCTGGTTATAAACAATCTTGCCATCAGCCTCTTCCTCAACCATAAGAAAGCGGCCGTTACGTTCGGCAAGCGCGGCAACCGTTACATGTGGCTTCCATATCATAACTAGATTATATCATTTAATTCAAATACTTATATAATATCCTGCGCAGATAGGCGTGAGTCTGGCCAGAGTATGTGCTAAGCTTGATCGCGTCATTAACTATCAGAAAAATCAGCAAAATTGCTGCAACTCTCGACCTGCGCGCAGACAAGTTCGGCTAAGAGATTGTTGTAGCAGCTTCAGACCGACACTATAAAATGTACATCCCTATCATCAGCGCCCTGGCAGTCGCCCTGTATCTTATAGTAGCCATAATGCTAGGGCTACGGCTGTTCCACACGCCCCCTGTGCAGCAAAACAAAACTGGCCTGCTTGCCCTGGGCCTCTTTGCTGTACTGCTACACGCCAGCATCCTTTACCATGGGGTTATTACCCCAGACGGGCTGAATCTTGGGTTTTTTAACGCGACGTCGCTGGTGGCCTGGCTGATAGCTTTATTATTGTTGTTGAGTTCATTTAACAAACCAGTGGAAAATCTTGGCATCGTTTTACTGCCGGTTGCGGCAATAACAGTGGTGCTGCAATTTTTATTTCCTTCCCACCATCTGCTTTTTATTCAGCAGGGTAATCAAGGTCTGGATGCCCATATTCTGATCTCCATTCTAGCCGCGAGCCTGCTCAGCATGGCCGCAGTGCAAGCAGGGCTGCTCGCCATACAAGACCTGCACCTGCACGAAAAACATCCAGGTGGATTCATCCGTGCGCTCCCGCCACTACAAACTGGCGAAGTTCTGCTGTTCCAGATGATTAGTTTAGGTTTTGTGTTATTGAGTCTGGCACTGATCACCGGCGCAATTTTCATAGAGAATATCTTTGCGCAACATCTTGTCCACAAATCGGCGCTATCCATCACGGCCTGGATCGTGTTCGCGATTTTATTATGGGGTCGCTGGCGCTTCGGCTGGCGTGGCCGTACCGCGATACGCTGGACATTGAGCGGCTTTTTCGTGCTCATGCTGGCTTACTTTGGCAGCAAGCTGGTACTCGAACTCATCCTGAAACGCTAAGCATTATGAGGCAAACACTCTTTGGATGACCTACCCTTAGGCGCATTATTCTGCGCCTTAATTATTCTGATTTTCTTATCAGCCTTTTTCTCCGGCTCCGAGACAGGCATGATGACTCTCAACCGTTACCGGTTGCGGCATCTGGCGAAAATCAAACATCCCGGCGCATTACGTGCGCAATTATTGCTGGATCGGACGGACCGTCTCATTGGGCTGATTCTGATTTTCAATAATATTGTTAATAATTCCGCTGCCGTAATCGCCGGCATCATCGGTCTGCGTATGTCCGGTGATTGGGGTGTGGCCATCGCAACAGCGTTATTTACGCTGGTAATGCTGATCTTCGGCGAGGTTGCACCCAAAACGCTGGCAGCCTTACATTCAGAACGGATTGCCTTTCCCGCCTCTTTTATCCTCGTGCCGCTGTTAAAGGTGTTCTATTACCCATTGGTGCTTCCTGTCATAGCGATGGCCAATGGGGTGCTCCGATTATTAGGCTTATCCCTTAAAGAAGGCGAAAAACACAATTTAAGTACCGAAGAGTTGCGCACGGTGGTAAACGAAGCGGGTGCGATGATCCCGCGCCGCCACCAGAAGATGCTGCTCAGTATCCTCGATCTTGAAAAAGTAACGGTAGAAGACATCATGGTGCCGCGCAGCGAGATCGTCGGCATTGATATTAATAATGACTGGGAAGAACTCGCCGTTCAGCTCACTAACAGTCAGCATACCCGTTTATTGGTTTATTCGGATGGCACAGAAAATGTCGTCGGTATCGTACACGTGCGTGACGTTTCGCGTCTTATCGTGCAAGAGAATTTTACTAAAGAAGCGGTGATGGAAATTACCCACGATCCTTACTTCGTTCCAAAAGGGACACCACTCAACACTCAACTGCTCAACTTCCAACGTCAGAAGCGGCGCGTGGGGCTAGTGGTGGACGAGTACGGCGATATTCAGGGGCTGGTCACACTGGAAGATATCCTGGAAGAGATTGTAGGGCAATTTACTTCCGACCCCTCCGACAGCGCTCGGGATGTACATGCGCAAACCGATGGCAGTTATCTGGTGGACGGCAGTGCCACGGTGCGCGAACTCAACAGAACACTGCACTGGAATCTTCCCACCGATGGACCCAAGACATTGAACGGTCTCATTCTGGAATATCTGGAAACCATCCCGGAACCCGGCACCAGCCTGCTGCTCTCGGGCTATCCTATTGAGATTATCCAAACCAGCGGCAATTCCGTCAAAACCGCAAAGATCAGCCCGTTATCGAAAGAAGTGCCTGTTACCACCGAATCATAAATCTTTCATCCCGGTTCCCGTATAGATCAAGAGGGCACTGAAGTATGTATCTTGAAGCGGCTATTATTATCTTCGGCGGTCTGGGCCTGATGCTATTACTGGCGGGCCTGCGACGCCTGTGGAAACGACGATTTATTACTGGCAGTCTGCAAGGCATCAGCGGTGCACTCCTGATTGCAATTGCCGCAGTCTTCTTTGCATTGCTCGGTAATTTTTACATCTACCATCGTCTCACTGCTGAACAGCCGTTAGCGGAACTTCATTTTACTTTGCTAGGCCAGCAACATTATCAGGCAACGGTCCGCTACCCCTCTGGCGGAGAACAGCAGTTCGATATCCACGGTGACGAATGGCAGCTCGATGCACGCATCATCAAATGGGAGGGTTATGCTACGTTGGTCGGCTTCGATACCGCCTACCGTCTGGACCGTTTCAGTGGGCGCTATCGCGACTTGACGCAGGAACGCGCAGACGTACGTAGCGTTTACGACGTGAGCCAGCCTCCACAATTTGATATGTGGGTAATGGCGAAAGACTATAACAAATGGATTCCGTGGGTGGATGCGATATACGGCAGTGCAGCTTATCTACCCATGGCAGACAATGCAGATTTCGCTGTAAGCCTCACCACATCGGGTTTGGCCGCACGGCCACTCAACGAACCGGCACGCACTGCTATTGAGCAGTGGCACTAAGAAGCAGGCTAATTCTGAAAGGGAAAAGAAAACCTTCCGCCCTTCTGTGAACAACAGAATAAAGACGGCCGATCTTAAGGCGGGACAAACTGAGTAGGGTGGGAGTAACCCACCCTACTCAGGCAAAGTTACTTCTTTTTCTTTGCTGCTGGCTTTTTCTTAGCAGCCGGTTTCTTCTTAGCAGCTGGTTTCTTCTTAGCAGCAGGCTTCTTTTTTGCAACCATATCATATACCTCCTTACGGGTTGAAGTTAACAACACAACTACAGCTACAGCGACTACACATCTAATCCCAGTTCAGCGCACCGCCAGTCTGATATTCGATGACGCGCGTTTCAAAGAAATTTTTCTCTTTCTTGAGATCCAGCATTTCGCTCATCCACGGAAAAGGATTGGCAGCACCCGGATACTGGGCGGGCAAGCCAATCTGCGCGCAGCGGCGATTGGCGATAAAGTGTAGGTAGTCGCTGAACATGGCGGCGTTCAGGCCGAGCACGCCGCGCGGCATGGTGTCCACTGCGTAGCGGTATTCGAGATCGACGCCCTGACGGATAAGTGTTGCAATCTCATCCTGAAATTCCGTAGTCCACAGATGCGGATTTTCGATCTTGATCTGGTTGATGACATCGATGCCGAAATTCATGTGCATGGATTCGTCGCGCAGAATATATTGAAACTGTTCGGACGCGCCCACCATCTTGTTGCGGCGTCCGAAAGAAAGCATCTGCACGAATCCAACATAGAAGAAGATACCTTCCATGATGACGTAAAAACCAATCAGGTTGCGCAGCAGGCGCTGGTCGGTTTCGGGCGTACCTGTCTGGAAATGCGCATCGCACAATTCCTGGGTGAAGGGCAGACTAAAAGCCGCCTTGTCGTGCACACTGGGAATCTCGCGGTACATATTGAACACTTCGGCTTCGTCCAGGCCCAGACTTTCGATCACGTATTGATAGGCGTGGGTGTGCAATGCTTCCTCGAAGGCCTGGCGCAGCAGATACTGGCGGCATTCGGGATTGGTGATATGGCGATAGACGGCCAGCACCAGATTATTTGCCACCAGCGAATCAGCAGTAGAGAAGAAGCCCAGATTACGCTTGATGATGCGCCGCTCGTCTTCGGTGAGACCGTTCGGATCTTTCCAGATCGCGATGTCAGCGGACATGTTGATCTCCTGCGGCATCCAGTGATTGGTGCAGGCATCGAGATATTTCTGCCAGGCCCAGGTGTATTTGAACGGCACCAGTTGATTCAGGTCGGCATGGCAGTTGATGATCTTCTTATCGTCCACGCGAATGCGCGAAGCACCCATCTCCAGATTTTCCACACCGATTGCTCCCGCGTTAGCGGTAACAGGCATAGCATCCAACACTATGGGGTTCGCCATGGCGCCCGTAACATTGCGAGCGGCAAGATTCCCGCTGCTGATTGATTCATCCCATCTCAACATATTTATTTCTCCTGGCATAATGGTTGGGTCTGACTCAGACACCCCGACCTAAGCTATATTTTTTCATGTGTCCTATTACTTGTAGCTGTCTCTTACTGACAAGCCTCACACTCAGGATCACTAATCAAACACGCCTTCCCTTCCAGCAGCGGCGCTGCCACTGCGATCTGGCTTCTTGACGACGATCCCGACGCAACCGCATTCAGCGCACCGTCGGCAATCGTGGATTTTTCGGCATGCGTCGCGCCCAGGGTGCGCAGGTAATAGGTGGTCTTCAGACCACGTAGCCAGGCGAATTTATAAATTTCGTCCAGCTTCTTGCCAGAAGGCTCAGCCAGATATAAATTCAGCGACTGCGATTGATCTATCCACTTCTGGCGGCGGCTGCCGGCGTCCACTAACCACTTGGGATCCACCTCAAAAGCGGTGGCATACAAAGCCTTGAGCTCACCCGGAATACGGTCAATGGGTTGCACACTGCCGTTAAAGTATTTGAGGTCGTTCGCCATCACTTCATCCCACAGGCCACGTTCTTTGAGATCGCGCACCAGATAAGGATTCACCACGGTGAACTCGCCGGACAGATTCGATTTGACGAACAGATTCTGATAAGTCGGCTCGATGGACTGGCTCACGCCGCAGATATTGGAAATCGTGGCGGTGGGAGCAATGGCCATGCAATTGGAGTTGCGCATACCGGAGCTTACGACGCGCTTGCGCAGCCCTTTCCAGTCCAGACCCAGTTTAGCGCTGGGTTTACGATCCATCTCCAGATAACCGCCGCGCTGATCTTCGAGGCGCTGGATGCTGTCAATTGGGAGAACGCCCTGGCTCCATAGCGAACCTTTGTAGCTGGCATACGTGCCGCGCTCGTCCGCTAATTCTGTGGAGGCGAGGATGCTGTAATAGCTCACCGCTTCCATGGAGGTATCGGCAAACTTGACGGCCTCGTCAGAGGCGTAGGGCAAACGCAATTTGTACAGCGCGTCCTGGAAACCCATGATGCCCAGCCCGACCGGACGGTGTTGTAGATTGGACTTGCGTGCCTGAGGCACGCTGTAATAGTTGATATCAATGACGTTGTCTAGCATGCGCATCGCGGTGCGCACCGTGCGCTGGACTTTATTTAAATCCAGCCCCTGCTCGGTGACATGCGCCGGCAGATTCACTGAACCTAGATTGCACACGGCAATCTCGGCGTCACAGGTGTTGAGGGTAATCTCGGTGCAGAGATTGGAGCTATGCACCACGCCTACATGCTGTTGCGGCGAGCGCAAGTTGCACGGGTCTTTGAACGTCATCCACGGATGGCCGGTCTCGAACACCATGGACAGCATCTTGCGCCACAGGCTGAGCGCGGGAATGCGTTTGAACACCTTAATCTCGCCGCGTTGTGCTTTTTCTTCATAGGCAACATACGCCGCTTCGAAGGCCTTGCCGTAAAGATCATGCAGATCGCTAACCTCGTTCGGCGAGAATAGCGTCCACTCGGCGTTATCGTGCACACGCTTCATGAATAAATCCGGCACCCAATTGGCGGTGTTCATATCGTGCGTGCGGCGGCGCTCGTCACCGGTGTTCTTGCGCAGCTCCAGAAACTCTTCGATATCGAGATGCCAGGTTTCCAGATAGGCGCACACCGCGCCCTTGCGCTTGCCGCCCTGGTTCACCGCGACTGCCGTGTCGTTGGCCACTTTTAGGAACGGTACGACGCCCTGAGATTTGCCATTAGTACCCTTGATATGGGCGCCGAGCGCGCGTACCTGCGACCAGTCATTGCCAAGACCGCCGGCATATTTGGAGAGCAGCGCGTTGTCGCGTATCGCGCCATAAATGCCCTCCAGATGATCTGGTATTGTCGTCAGGTAGCAGCTGGAAAGCTGCGGGCGCAGCGTGCCGGCGTTGAACAGTGTCGGTGTCGAGCTCATGAAATCGAAACTCGACAGCAGATTATAAAATTCGATGGCGCGCGCTTCGCGTTCCACCTCGTTGATAGCCAGACCCATCGCGACGCGCATGAAGAAAGCCTGCGGCAATTCAAAACGCGTGCCGTTGGAATGCAGGAAGTAACGATCGTAAAGTGTCTGCAGGCCGAGATAGGTAAATTGCAGATCGCGTTCGGGCACTAGCGCCTTGCCTAACAGCACCAGATCAAACTGTTGCAGGCGCGGGTCCAGCAGTTCCAGCGCCACGCCGCGCTGTATGTACTCGGCAAGATAATCCGGATAACGCTGACTCATCTCGGTAAAGGTGGCGACACTTTGCGCGCCGGTGACAAAACTCAAAGCCTCGCGGCGCAGGTTATCCAGTAACAGGCGCGCAGCAACATAACCATAATTGGGTTCCTGCTCGATCATGTGGCGCGCGCTCATCACCAGAGCACGGCCTACATCGGCCTCGGACACACCGTCAAACAGATTCTTCAGCGTGTCATCGGTAATAGCTTCGGCAGACACTTCAACCAAGCCCTGACAGGCCTCGCCGACGACATGGCGCAGACGTGCGCTATCCAGCGGGCGCGTGCTGCCATCCGCCAACGTGACATTAAGCGCGGGCGGAACAATGTGTAGCACCGGCGTTTGCGCGGCGCGTTCGCGCTCACGTTCTTGGGTACGCTGTTCACGATAAAGCACATACGAGCGCGCTACTTTGTGTTCGCTGGTACGCATCAGGGCAAGCTCCACCTGATCCTGAATGTCCTCAATGTGGAACGTGCCGCCGCTCGGCTGACGACGCGTGAGCGCCTCAGTGATCTGCGCGGTCAGTTCCTGGACGATGTCACGAATACGCGCAGACGCTGCCCCGCTCCCACCCTCCACAGCCAGAAAAGCCTTAGTGAGTGCGATAGCGATCTTATTGGGATCAAACGCAGTAGCCTTGCCATTACGACGAATCACCCGGTACTTCCCTGGGGCAGTCGCCATGAGCTCCGCAGTAAGATCGGATGTTTCCAGTGCTTCCGTGTAGACGGGTTCTGAATTAGCGGCTGATGGGGCCGTTTCTGTTTGCATGTTCTTATTTCTCCCGTTTTATTTGAACGGTCAGACCCAGTCTTTTAGCGGCTGAGAGGGCCTCGCCAGCGCTTTACCTTGCGGGCATTAGCGCTGCGCCCTGTTTTTCTGACCTACTGACTTCCCTGAGGTGACCGTTATTCACTGCTACCCCCTACAGAATGGGGTTGGTCCATGCGAATAACACAATATGCTGTATCTGTGCGACAAGATAGTACCTAAGGTATTCCTCTGTCAAGCCTGAGCCTGAAAATAAACTAAAATAGAGAAGATAGGTATAAGTTGCTGTTTCTTATTGTAATAATGACACTGTAAACACAGTGGAGAATTAGACTAAAACCAAAGTAGAGCTCAATAAAATGCCCCAGAGCAAGTAACTGCTTGATTTGCTTACCAACACAACACCGCAAGAACCGGGTGGGATGAATCCCTCCACCGTGCCAGAATAGCCGCATGAACGATTACCAACGCATTGCGCTTGTCATCCGCTATCTGGACGAGCATCACACCGAGCAGCCTAATCTGGCAACGCTGGCCGAACATGCGGGACTGAGCCTGTTTCATTTTCATCGCCTGTTCTCTGTCTGGGCGGGTATCACGCCCAAAGATTTCCTCCAATGCATCACGCTCGCGCACGCAAAAGATTTACTGCGCGAAGGTGAAAGTGTGTTGGACGCTGCCTTGGGGACAGGGCTCTCTGGCCCGGGTCGCCTGCATGATTTGTGCGTGAGTCTGGAATCCGCTTCGCCGGGAGAATTGAAGTCCGGCGGCGCGGGCTGGACAATCACTGCCGGTTTCGCTGCTACGCCATTTGGGGTTTGCCTGGTGGCAGAAAGCCCACGCGGGATCTGTCATTTATCCTTTGTTGATTCCGGGGAAGAGGCGGCATGGGCAGCGTTACAGGCAGACTGGCCGCACGCCCGGCTACATCGAGATGACTCCGCCGCCAAACAGATTGTCCACCCGCTCTTCGAACGGTCTGCCAGCGACACTCAGCCGCGTCCGCCCTTGCGGGCCTTTGTCAGGGGCACAGCATTTCAGGTGCGGGTCTGGCGGGCCTTGCTGGACGTTCAGGCCGGCACACTGGTAAGCTACAGACGCTTGGCAGCAGCGTTAGGGCAACCCAGTGCCGCCCGTGCCGTCGGCACTGCCGTGGGCCAGAACGCATTAGCGTATCTCATTCCCTGCCATCGCGTGATTCGGGAAACCGGTGCGACCGGCGGCTATCGCTGGGGACAGGTGCGCAAACGCGCGCTGCTAGCCTGGGAAAGTTCTACTAACGCACTTCGTTGTGCACAACGAGATTATCTAGATGCTGAGTCACCTCCTGCAAAACAACAAAAATTGGGCTGACGCGGTTCGTAAACGCGACCCGGAATTCTTTAGCAAGCTTACAAACCAGCAGTCCCCCGCTTATCTATGGATCGGTTGTTCCGACAGCCGCGTACCCGCTAATGAGATCGTCGGGCTGCCGCCGGGCGACTGTTCGTGCATCGCAACGTCGCCAATATCGTGGTGCATACCGACCTCAATTGCCTGTCCGTCATGCAGTTCGCAGTGGATGTGCTGAAAGTGCGCCACATTATCGTGTGCGGGCATTACGGTTGCAGCGGTGTGCGCGCGGCATTACGCCAGGAGCGGTTGGGCTTGGTCGATAACTGGCTCATTACCTTCAAGACGTACGCCAGAAGTACGAACCGCAATTGGCGGATATCGCTGATGCTGCCGCGCGTTACGACCGGCTCTGCGAATTCAACGTCGTCGAGCAGGTGAAGAACGTATGCCAGACGACGATCGTGCGCGATGCCTGGGCACGCGGGCAGGAACTCGCCGTGCACGGCTGGGTTTACGGGATAGATAATGGCCTGGTGCGCGATCAGAAAGTGACTGTGACCGGCTTACCTGAAACGGCTTCTGCGAGGAGGTAGCGTAATGAAATACCAGGGCGGCTGTCATTGCGGAAAAATTGCGTTCGAGGTTGAAGGCGATCTCACAGAAGTCATGGATTGCAACTGTTCGATCTGCGCCAAGCGCGGGTACCTGCTCTGGTTTGTACAACGTGAACAGATGCACTTCACCACGCCCGAGACCAATTTTGCTACGTATACCTTCGGCGACGGCACCATTAAGCATCATTTCTGTCCGGACTGTGGCTGCGGGCCTTTCGGCATGGGCGCCGATGAAAATGGCAAGGTGATGGTGGCTGTGAACGTGCGCTGCCTGGATAATGTGGAGCTGTCAGCGCTTAAGGTGAATCCGTTTGATGGACGCAGTCTTTAAGGTCCTTTACGAAACACCATCTGTCGCCCACCCACCCTATCCGCCCGGATAGGTCCTCGCTGACCGTGACTGGGCTTAGGTCGTCAACAATAGGCTGGCGCAGCTTACATAAAAATCGTAGTGTGTAAAATGCGCGCGTCTTATTCGAGTCTGCCTCGTATTGCAGTGATAACATCGTCAACTTTGATTTCATTGATGGCATTCTTCTTTTCTAATACCGTGACATGCTCCGCGTAAGGTCGCCAATACGACTGGTTTCCAACTCCAGAGAGCACAACCACATCAAGACCTAATGCTGCCGTGATGTGCGCGCTACCACCTTCGGCAGTGAGCGCCAACTGACATTTAGAAACGTGTTGAATGAAGTCATCAACGTTATTGGTAGGACAGTATTCTGCACCAGAATTAACTAATTTTTGATACTTACTACGTGGTGTTTCAGTGAATAACAGTATTTTTTCAAGTGCACCCTTAGCTACTAAGGTGGTGACTATTTCTCCATATAATTCGATAGGGTACTGGCTTTCTTTCCTTTTAGTGTCCGGACAAAGCGCTAGCCATTTTGGGTTGGGGGAGTTTGGTCTAATCAGTTTTACGTAGGGTAGTGGTTTGGATAAGCTTAATTTCGCTTGGCTAATAATACGGGCCATATCATCAACATGATGCTGGTTGCAGTTTATAAGAGAAGCAGGCAGAACAGTATCGAATACTAAATCATATAGGGTTCCACTTTTTGAACGAGGGCCAACGTTATATTTTCCTCTAATCCAAAAAACAAGTTGCGCCAGCACAGAAGAGTAACCACCCACGCCTATTACCAGGTCAAAATTTTCTTGGGCTAATTTAAGTAATACTGGATGCCTAAAAAAACTTATCTTTCCTAACCCCCATTTCTCGTCAATCTCATGGATTTTATTGATATGGTGCGCGTGCCGAAAAATTACAGCATTGTATGTATTCGCTAAAACGTGTATTTCAATATGCGGATGATTCTGTCTAATTGACTCAATTAATGGCAAAACGTTTACTGCATCGCCCAGTCTATTACGCCTGATGAGCAATATTTTATTTACTTTATCTGGATATTTCCGGATAGAGGTTTTTTTATTTAAATTTTGATAAATTAAATGTGATAACACCCGCCAAAAGTCTAGCCAAGGTTGCTTGATTACATCAATTGGTTTTTTTATTCTGCTAAGGTAAGACACTATTGGCACCCAACTTAATTTAAAAATAGTCAGCCCTTTAAGATAGTACCGTTTGATGGGCGTAGTCTGTAAAGTCGTTACACCGCCTTACGAAACACCATCTGTCCGTCCACCACATCACCTAGTACGGTGTCGCCGAGACCAAATTTTCCCGCTAAAATCTGTTGCGCCAGCGGATTCTCGATAAGCTGCTGGATGGCCCGTTTCAAAGGCCGCGCACC
>JAYTIZ010000121.1:0-4835 GCA_043731445.1 Gammaproteobacteria bacterium
GCCAGGCGCAGGAGAAGATCGCACAGGCAGCAGATCTCGCGAGTCTGGATAGCTTACGCGTCATCTATCTGGGTAAAAAAGGGCTGCTCACCGAGCGACTCAAAACACTCGGCACCCTTCCCGCTGACGTTCGTCCTCAGGCCGGTCAGGCCATCAATCAAGCTAAAGATACTCTTGAGCAGGCCATCGCAGCACGCCGTGCAACACTGGAACACGCTCAGTTAGACGCACAGCTCAGCAGTGAAACACTGGATGTCACGCTGCCCGGACGCGGACAGATAAGTGGCGGCCTGCACCCTATCACCCGTACGCTGGAACGCATCAAGAGTTTATTCGGCTCGCTCGGCTTTGCTGTCGCGGAAGGTCCTGAGATCGAAGACGACTACCACAACTTCGAAGCGCTGAACATTCCGGCGCATCACCCCGCGCGTGCCATGCACGATACTTTCTATTTCGATGCGCACATGCTATTGCGCACGCACACCTCGCCGGTACAGATCCGCGCCATGAAAAATCAAACCGCCCCGTTGCGCATCATCGCGCCCGGGCGAGTCTATCGCCGCGATTCCGATATTACCCACACGCCGATGTTCCATCAGGTGGAAGGCTTGCTAGTGGATGAAGACGTCAGCTTCGCCGATCTCAAAGGTATACTGGACGATTTCCTGCGCTGTTTTTTTGAAAAGGACGATCTCAAAACACGTCTGCGCCCTTCTTATTTTCCGTTCACTGAGCCCTCGGCCGAAGTAGATATCGGTTGCGTAATGTGTGACAGTAAAGGCTGCCGCGTGTGTGGGCAAACGGGTTGGCTGGAAGTGCTGGGCTGCGGCATGGTACACCCCCAGGTCTTTGCGAATGTCGGCATTGATAACGAACGCTACACCGGCTTCGCCTTCGGCATGGGCGTAGAGCGTCTGGCCATGTTGCGCTATGGCGTGAATGATCTGCGGCTGTTTTTTGAAAATGACCTGCGTTTCTTGAAACAATTCAATTAAAGACCCTCTAAACGCACTATGAAATTCAGTGAACAATGGCTGCGTGAGTGGGTAAATACTCCGATCTCGCGTAGCGAGCTGACTGAGCAACTCACCATGGCCGGGCTGGAAGTCGAGTCTGTGCAGCCGGTGGCGTCCTCTTTTGCGGGTGTAGTAGTTGGAGAAGTGACTCACATCGCAGCACACCCCAGCGCCGACCATTTACAGATCTGTCAGGTCAATGTCGGTGATGTCGAACCGTTAAGTATTGTATGCGGTGCAGCGAATGTCCGTGTTGGCATGCGTGTACCCGTCGCTATCGTGGGTGCACAATTACCCAACGATATTATTATTAAGCAATCCAGCTTACGCGGCATCGAGTCGCACGGCATGCTGTGCTCAGCGAAAGATTTGGGCCTGAGTGAAGATGCCTCAGGATTACTCGAGCTACAGCATGACACGCGCATCGGCGAAGATGTCTATGAATATCTAAAACTCGACGATGTCACGATAGAACTTAGCCTCACCCCTAACCGTGGCGATTGCC
The DNA here is from genome assembly GCA_043731445.1 of Gammaproteobacteria bacterium. Lineage (GTDB taxonomy): Bacteria > Pseudomonadota > Gammaproteobacteria > SURF-13 > SURF-13 > JAYTIZ01. The sequence continues at coordinate 1,522 of JAYTIZ010000121.1, forward strand.
TGAGCATCGCGGGCATTGCCCGTGAAGTAGCGGGGTTAACCGGTTGCGATGTCCAGGCGCCGGTCATTCCAGCCGTAGCTAGCACCCTGCCCGTCCGGTTTGCGGTAAAAGTCGAGGCACCCGCCGACTGTCCCCGCTATATCGGGCGGGTATTAAAAGGGATTAAGCGCGACGCCATAACCCCACTCTGGATGCAGGAGCGTCTGCGTCGTAGTGGCCTGCGCAGCATCAATCCCGTTGTGGATGTTACCAATTACGTGATGCTGGAACTCGGCCAGCCCATGCACGCCTTTGATCTCGCCCAACTCAAAGACGGCATCGTGGTCAGGCACGCGCGGCCCGGTGAAGCAATCACTTTGCTGGACGGACAGACCATCAAGTTGATGGCAAATAGTCTCGTCATCGCCGATGAGCACCAAGCCCACGCTCTGGCAGGCATTATGGGCGGCGCGGCAGCGGCCATTAGCGACATCACCGATACCTTATTTCTGGAAAGCGCCTTCTTCTCTCCCCGGCCTATCAGCGGACGAGCACGCAGTTATGGACTCGGTACTGATTCCTCCTTCCGCTTTGAGCGCGGCGTTGACCCTGAGTTGCCGCGTCTGGCCATGGAGCGTGCGACTGCCCTGCTGCTTGAGATCGTCGGCGGCAAAGCCGGGCCGCTGATTGAAGTCACCGCCGAGGAACATCTTCCGGCACGCGCACCGATTAGTTTGCGCACAGCCACCCTGCAACGCCTGCTGGGTATGAGCATCCCTGCCAATGAAGTCAGCACTATTCTCACCCGTCTGGGTATGCCAACCGTCGAGCAAAGCGATGGCTGGCGAGTCGTTCCACCCAGCTACCGTTTTGATATCACCGTAGAGGTGGACTTAATCGAAGAACTTGCCCGCGTTTATGGTTATCACCGTCTGCCCACCAAACGGCCAAAAATGTCCACGGTGCCTAAGCTGCCTGCCGAGGCAAAGCTCGAGACTCAGCGTCTTCGTCAGGTATTAGTGGAGCGTGGTTACCAAGAGGTCATCACTTACAGTTTTGTTGAGCCCGCCCTGCTGAATCTGCTTGACCCTGATCATAGCGGCGTGGCACTCGCCAACCCGCTTTCCAGCGACATGTCTGTCATGCGTACTACGCTCTGGTGTGGCCTGTTGCAGTCACTGCTTTATAATAAGCATCGTCAGCAAGCGCGGATGCGACTCTTCGAGTCAGGTCTTAATTTTATAAAACAAGATATTGAATTAAAACAAGAAAATTATATTGCAGGAATCATCACTGGAAGTGTTTATCCTGAACAATGGGGGCTGACGGCCAAGCCCACAGATTTCTATGATATCAAGGCGGATGTCGAAGCGCTGCTGGCACTCACCGCCAATGAGACTGAGTTCAGCTTCACAGCAGACGAGCACCCTGCTCTGCATCCGGGGCAATCTGCACGCATACAGCGCCACGGTGAAGCTATCGGTTGGGTAGGCTCGCTACATCCCCGAATCCTCCGTGAGCTGGGCTTGAACGAGCCCGTTTACCTCTTTGAATTAAAAATAGCTGCCCTTGATCCGCTAAAGCTGCCACATTATCGTGAGCTATCAAAATTCCCCGCTATCCGGCGCGATATAGCCATCGTGGTGGATGAGAAAGTCCCTGCGGAGGCCGTGCGCGTCTGTGTAGCGGAAACTGCCCCTGATCTCATTCATGAGCTACAGTTGTTTGATGTTTATCAGGGGAAAGGCGTTGATTTAGGAAGAAAAAGTCTTGCTTTGGGCTTGACCTTACAAGCCACTTCGCGCACTCTAACGGACGAGGAAGCCGATACCACGCTGGATAAGGTGGTAAAAAGACTAAACAACGAATTTGGTGCGACTTTGAGAAAGTAATTATGGCGCAAACAAAAGCCGATATGGTGGATAAACTGTTCGAGGAACTTGGCCTAAACAAACGTGAAGCCAAGGAACTCGTCGAAATGTTTTTTGAAGAGATCAGTACCGCCTTGGAAAAAGGTGACCAGGTCAAGCTGTCTGGCTTTGGTAACTTTTCTTTGCGAAACAAAAGCATGCGGCCAGGACGTAATCCTAAAACTGGGGAAGAAATACCTATCACGGCGCGCCGTGTGGTGACCTTCCGCTCCGGCCATAAATTAAAAGCACGCATTGAGGCCTATGCTGGAACCCACCAACAATAACGAACTCCCAGTTATACCCGGTAAGCGTTACTTCACCATCGGTGAAGTCAGCGAACTGTGCTGCGTAAAGCCGCACGTGTTGCGCTACTGGGAGCAAGAATTCCCCCAGCTTAAACCCCTCAAGCGACGCGGCAACCGGCGCTACTACCAACGCCACGACGTGATTATGATCCGGCAGATTCGCAGCCTATTGTACGAGCATGGTTTTACCATCGGTGGTGCCCGCCAGCGTCTGTCGGATGGCGAAACAAAGGAAGAAAGCAGTCAAAACCGGCAAATCATCCGCCAACTGCGCATGGAGTTGGAAGAAGTGCAGCGTCTATTAAAGCGTTAGACGCTAGACAATGAACGTTTCGTGCAGCGCCTGTGGCAACGTAAATGACTTTCTGCAACCTTATGCCTACCACGCTGGCTTTGCCAACCAAGGGTTTCTTTACAACGAAGCGGGAACAGCAACGCTGGTTTGGAGTAGCTTCGATCCAGCATATAAGGGGCTTGTCGGAAAATTTCATCCGTGGGCGCTAAGCGAAGAACAAAGAAACATTGTTGAGCGTGCGCTTTCCCCGGCTCCGGCCGGAGGTAAATGGTTATTTACTAACCCTCCGCGTTGCCAATCCTGCAGCGCACCCATCGGCGAACCTATTACAAACAGTATCTACTATTTCGTTTACGCTGGCAGCGTCGTGCTTGATATAGCAGGGGCGTTCCGTGAGTTCCATTCTGCCTTACACCAGCGTGCCGAATAGCATCGCCTTCGCTTCACTACTGTAAAACGGCGGCTGAGTTAGTACGTTAGCTGATTATGGATTACTCCTATAACCCATACTCTTAGGCTTAGATACTAAAATAATCTAATTTATATCCAACCCGTTGTAAGGTATTATTACGTTCCCAATATTCGGCAGGCCCCCTTATCCCGTTCAATTCTAATCCATAGTTTTATAGGGAAACGGGTTTCTTCTTAGCACAATTACGCGGGGCGTAGCGCAGCCTGGTAGCGCACCTCCTTGGGGTGGAGGTGGTCGGAGGTTCAAATCCTCTCGTCCCGACCAATTAGACCTGATTGCGGCGTACTTTAAAGAACTCGGTGAGGATGTCGCCACACTCCTCGGCAAGCACTCCACTTTCGCACTGTACG
>JAYTIZ010000122.1:0-4861 GCA_043731445.1 Gammaproteobacteria bacterium
CCGTGGTGGCCGTCACCGGAGACGCAGGTTTTCTGATGAATTCACAGGAAATCGAAACCGCGCTGCGCGTCGGCACACCCATGGTGATTCTGGTATGGAACGATAATGGCTACGGTCTCATCGAATGGAAGCAGATGAACACTTTCAAGCGCAGCTCGCATATCAAATTCAATAATCCGGATTTTATAAAGTACGCAGAATCATTCGGAGCGAAGGGTTACCGCATTGAACGCGCCGCCGATTTATTACCCGTGTTAAAAAAAGCGTTGGCCGACAATACAGTCAGCATTATTGATTGCCCCGTGGATTACAGTGAGAATTTCAAACTGACCGAGAAGCTGGGAGAGATGATTTGTCCGCTCTGAACGTGAACGAAACCGATCAGATTATTCCGCAGCCCAGGAAATCTCTGCGCCTGCTGAGTTACAACATTCAAACGGGTATCGCCTCGACACGTCCGCATCATTATTTAACACAGAGCTGGAAGCACGTGTTGCCACATGCGCAAAGTCTGGGAAATCTGGCGAAGATCGCGCGCCTGCTCAATGAATACGATATGGTGGCGCTGCAAGAGGTGGATGCGGGCAGCCTGCGCAGTCAGTTTGTCAATCAGGCGGAGTACTTGGCGCAATACGCCGGATTTCCCCACTGGTACTGCCAAACCAATCGCAACCTGGGCCGCTTCGCGCAGCATAGCACCGCCCTGTTGAGTAAGTTTCATCCCTCCGAGGTCGCTCAGCACAAGCTGCCGGGACTGCCGGGGCGTGGGGCAATGCTGGTGCGCTACGGTGATAAAAATGCTTCGCTCGTGCTGTTGCTTATCCATCTGGCGTTAGGGCAGCGCGCGCGTCTGCGCCAACTGGCGTACATCAGCGAGTTGGTGAATGCGCACGAGCATGTAGTGCTGATGGGAGATTTGAACTGTCAGCCCGATAGCATCGAAATGAACATCCTGTTCAAAAACACCCGGCTACGCGAACCCGCACAGGATTTGATGACTTTCCCAAGCTGGCGTCCGCAGCGTAATATTGATCATATTCTGGTCACGCCCGGTTTGCAGATTAGCAACGTGAAAGTATTAAGGCATACTTTTTCCGATCACCTACCCATCGCTGTGGAATTGTCTCTTCCCGACGCTATCCAACTTAACACCATTTGAATCCTGCCCAGTCCGGATTTGGTTGCATGAAAACTAACGCCGATGTAGTCGTCATTGGCGGCGGGTTAGCCGGGCTGACCTGTGCTGTGGGATTGAGTGATAGTGGCCTGCGTGTCGTGGTGCTGGAGCGCGATGCAATTCTGGGCGGTAGAGCCAGTAGTTGGATTGATAGTAAAACCGGTGACCCGATAGCTATCGGTCCACACATTCTTCTCAACCAATATCATAATATGTTGCAGTTGCTGGATCGCTTGGGTACGCGGGGGCGGATCGTATGGCAAGCGCAACGCCGTTTCCTCACCATAGTGGATGGTCAACGCCAAGTCGTTATCCGTAACGCGTGGTTGCCGGCTCCATACCATTTCATGCCGAGCCTCTTGCGCGACCCGCATATTTGTTTTCGTGATCTGCTCTCCAATTGGCCTGTGGTGCAACTGGCACTAGAGGCAGATGAAGAATTGCTAGCGCGCTTGGATAGCATCAGTGCCCGGGATTTTTTGCAATCCATGAAAGTAAATCCAAGCTTCATTGAGCGGTTCTGGGCGTTTGCTGCCTTTGCCATTATGAATGTACCGCTGGAGCAAGGTTCCGCAGGTGCCTTGCTGCGTTTTTACCGTCGCTTTGCAGGACATCGCGATTTGGCGATTGGCTTTGCTGATGGTGGTCTGGCTGATCTCTATGCACCACAGGCGCATAGCCTCATTGAAAATTCGGGAGGTCAGGTTATAACTAGCGCGGCGGTCAAAAATTTACTGTGTGAAGGGGAGAGTGTTAAAGGTGTGGAGCTGGAAGATGGCAGTCAGATACATGCTAAGTTCTGCGTTGCAGCCCTGCCTCCGCAGGCTCTACGCCAAATTATTCCAACGGACTGGGTCAACAAACCCGGCATATTTTCTGAGCTCGATCAGTTTGAGGCGGTGCCCTACATCAGCGTCTACCTCTGGTTTGACCGAAAACTTACCCAGCAGCAATTCTGGGCGCGCAGCTATTCACCGAACGATCTCAATTGTGATTTTTACGACCTGTCGAATATTTATCGCGGCTGGCAGAAACCTTCGCTGATCGCCAGTAATATTATATATGCGCAGCGCGCGCAGGGATTAAACGATCAGGATATTATTACGCGAACACTTCAAGAGCTGGCTGAATTTCTTCCTCAAGTAACCGAGGCTCGTGTTGTGCACTCGGTAGTGAACCGCATTCCACTGGCTATTCCTGTACCGAGTCTTGGTAGTGAGTTGCGTCGACCTGCTACGCGCACTTGGGTCAAAGGATTATTTCTGGCCGGTGACTGGATTCAGACACGGCTTCCCTACTCCATGGAAAGCGCTGTGGCTTCGGGTTGGCTGGCCGCCGAGGTGATACTGGATGATATTGGCGCACCCCGGCAACTTGCTGTAGAGGAGCGTGGTACTAAAAGACAGATGTTGCTGGTGCGTTGGGTGAATAAGTTATTTGCGACCAAGCGTCATTCAGTCTGGTTGAAGTAGATCCATATTAAAACACAAGGCAGTTCAAATATCAGAAGCGTAGAATAAAGTTTCTGACACCGGCGGCGGGCTATGATTGATGCAGTTACGTCAGTGCAATGTGGGCAAGGCGCTAACATTGCCAGTTTTATAACTTTTACGTAAACTCTAAAGCGTATAGCAGATGTTAGCGTGCGACAAAGGACTGCTGTAGTTATAAGGAGGTAGCATGAGCGCAATCGCTGCACCCCCCGTAGAACAAACACCCAGGTTTCTTAGTAGAGAAAATCTTTGGGATCATTACTCCAGCGTGCGCGACCTCAGCGAGTCTTTGTGTCGGCCACTTGCCACGGAAGACTACGTCGTACAAACCATGTCGGATGTGAGTCCGCCCAAATGGCATCTGGCGCACAGCACCTGGTTTTTTGAAAACTTCCTGTTAATTCCTTTTCTCCCCACTTATCGAGTTTTCCACCCACAGTTCGGCTATTTATTTAATTCTTATTACGAAACAGTTGGTAACTTTCATGCACGTCCCCGGCGCGGATTGTTGTCACGGCCGACGGTGGAAGAAGTCTACGCCTACCGCGCCCACGTCAATCGTTTCATGCGGCAGCTCATAGAGTACACGCCCAATGACGAGTGGCAAACGCTAGCCGATTTGATAGTGCTGGGGCTGCATCACGAGCAGCAGCACCAGGAGTTATTGCTCACAGATATCAAACATATTTTCGCTACGAATCCTCTGCATCCTGTTTATCAGCCACAGGTTGACGTTCCTACTGCACATGTTGATCCGCTGGAGTGGCTGGATTACGCAGGCGGTATTCGCCAGATGGGTTACGCAGGAAAAGATTTTGCTTTTGATAGCGAAATGCCGCGTCATCGGGTGTTTCTGGAAGGCTATCGGTTCGCTGCGCGATTGACCACCAATGGTGAATACCTGAAATTCATGCAGGCTGACGGATATAGCAGGCCCGAGTATTGGCTCTCCGATGGTTGGCGCGTTGTGCAAGAACAAAAATGGCAGGCACCGCTTTATTGGGAGCAATGTGAAGGATGTTGGCAGATGATGAGTTTGTCCGGTATGCGTGAGGTCGTCGCGTCAGAGCCTGTGTGCCACATCAGTTACTACGAAGCCGACGCCTATGCGCGCTGGGCGGGGAAGCGTTTACCCACTGAAGCCGAGTGGGAAAATGTCGCAGCAGACCTTGCTGTAGCAGGAAATTTTCTTGAGGCTGGCCTGCTGCATCCGTCCGCAGTGGACGCGAGTGCCTCACGGCCTGCGCAGATGTTCGGTGATGTGTGGGAGTGGACGCAAAGTCCTTATGCACCGTATCCGGGTTATAAGCCTCCGGCTGGATCATTGGGCGAGTACAACGGCAAATTCATGTGCAATCAGATGGTGTTGCGCGGCGGCTCATGCGTCACTTCCGCCAGTCATCTGCGTGCGACTTATCGAAACTTTTTCCCGCCCGAAGCCCGTTGGCAGTTTTCAGGTTTGCGCCTGGCGGAGGATCTATGAGAACTGAGCAGATTATTCCGCTGGCGTTCCATGATTTCCAGCCTGAACGGGAAGAATTTTTTCAGGATGTTGTGGAAGGTCTGGGCAAGGTACAAAAAGAAATTCCTGCTAAATATTTCTATGACGAACAAGGTTCGGCCTTGTTTGATCAAATCTGCGATCTGGACGAGTACTATCCGACCCGCACTGAAATTGGTCTGTTGGAAACCCATCGCGCTGACATAGCCGAGGCATTGGGTGAACAGTGCGTACTCATTGAATACGGCAGCGGTAGCAGCCGCAAGGTGCCGATATTGCTGGCGGCCCTGCATCGGCCACTCGCGTATATGCCCATTGATATTTGCCGCGAGTATTTGCTGGAATCCTCACAGCGGATTGCCGCCTGCCGCGATGATCTGGACGTCATTGCCGTGTGCGCCGACTACACATGCTTATTGCATTTACCTCAAGCGCATCAATATCAGCATGCCCGCAAGATAGTTTTTTTCCCCGGCTCTACCATCGGTAATTGCACGCCCATGGAAGCGATCCGCCTGCTCAAAACCGCGGTGAAATTAGTAGGCCCAGGCGGGGGCATGCTCATCGGTGTGGATTTGAAAAAAGACCCTGCAATTTTACATGCCGCGTATAACGATGCACAGGGTGTCACGGCGGAATTTAATTTAAATATCCTTGCGCGTATTAATCGTGAACTCAATGCTGATTTCA
>JAYTIZ010000123.1:0-7610 GCA_043731445.1 Gammaproteobacteria bacterium
GGCCCATCCACTCGTAAAAATGAATTGGTCCTTCGCTGGAGTCCTGAACAAAATCGGGGGCAGTATCGCCTAATCGAAGGGTCATGGTACTTCTCCTATATTCAACTATCCGTTTGGGCTAAGCCTATACCTATTTCCCGCCCAAGAAAAGAGAGCCCATTAGCTTCGTTTTAGCGTTTAGCTCTGGCTCTTGGACGAGTGGGAAGCTCTTGTTTCACCGCGGGCGTGGTGGGTAAACCAGCTGCCAACAACAAGGTATTCATATCTTCGTCATTGAGATCTTCCCAATGCCCCACACGCAAACCCCGGCGCAACGTGACTGAGCCATATCGTACGCGTGTGAGGCGGCTGATTTTGACGCCTTGGGATTCCCAGAGACGGCGCACCTCATGGTTGCGTCCTTCTTTCAGAGTAACGTGATACCAATGATTTACGCCCTGCCCACCCGCGTCAGTAATGGTATCGAAATGTGCCATGCCGTCGTCGAGCTCAATTCCTTTGCGCAGACGTTCGAGCATATCCGGTGTCACCTGACCCAAAACACGAACAGCATATTCACGCTCTATTTCACTGGAAGGATGCATGAGAACATTGGCCAGCTCACCATCGGTAGTCAGCAGGATGAGTCCGGAAGTATTGATGTCCAACCGTCCCACAGAAATCCAGCGGCCATTGCCCAGTTTGGGAAGACGCTCAAAAATAGTGGTACGGCCTTCTGGGTCAGAGCGGGTGCACATCTCACCTTCGGGTTTGTAATAAGCCAGTACGCGGCGTTTTACGCTGCTCAGGCGATGCGACTGGAGGGGTTGCCCATCAATAGATATCTTGTCGGTTTCCGTAACACGATCGCCCAACTTTGCCGGGCTGCCGTTGACCGCGATGCGTCCCGCGCTGATCCAGGCCTCTACGCCACGGCGCGAACCATATCCCGCACGGGCCAAGACCTTTTGCAGTTTTTCACTCATAAAAATAAGTACACACAAAAAGAGTGGCGATGATTCTCTGTGAGCTATTCTTTTTGGCGGACATCATTACGCTTGCGTACTGTCTTCTTGATCAACCAATGTATCGGGGACACTCATCTCGGACATACCCAAATCAAGTTGAATCTCACCTATATCACGCATCTCGGCCAGTTTGGGAAGATCATCCAGATTTTTAAGATTGAAGTGATCCATAAACTCGCGCGTTGTGCCATACATGGCGGGTTTACCCGGCACATCACGGTGGCCCACCACACGAATCCATTCGCGCTCTTGCAGAGTCTTCATAATCTGCGTGCTGACACTGACACCACGTACATCTTCAATCTCAGGACGCGTAATGGGCTGGCGATACGCGATAAGCGCGAGTGTTTCCATGAGAGCACGCGAATAACGCGGCGGCCTTTCCTCAGACAGGCGCATCACCCAGGGTGCGTAGTCTTGACTCACCTGAAAACGGAAACCACTGCCAACTTCCTGTAATTCAATACTGCGCCCCGCACAATCTTGACGTAGCTCATCGAGCGTCTTGCGAATCTCGTCACGCCCGGGTGCAGTCTCGCCTTCAAATAGCGTTTGTAAGCGCTCAATGCTGAGAGGTTCCGAGGCTGCCAGCAAGGCAGCTTCGATAATATTTTTAAGGGGAGGTGTACTCATTGTGTGGAGCTGGCAATCCTGACGTGAATGGGTCCGAAGGCTTCGGTTTGTACTAATTCGACAAGTGACTCTTTGATAAGCTCAAGAAGTGCTAACAGTGTGATCACCACTCCTCTACGCCCTTCTTCTACTGTAAACAGGCTACTAAATTCTGTGAACTTGTCTGCGCTGAGAGTCGTTAAAACGCGCGACATGCGCTCGCGCACTGAGAGAGGTTCACGTTGAATGTGATGATGAGTGTACATCTCGGCCCGTCCCAATACTTCGCGGAATGCGCTGAGTAATTCATAGAGGCTTACCGCAGGTGGAAGTGTGCGCGGTCTTTCAAATGGTGCCTCGATAACAACATGAAATACATCGCGGCCTAACTGTGGTTGCGCGTTGAGATCTTCGGCGGCTTGCTTATAGCGCTCATATTCTTGCAGACGCCGGATCAATTCAGCACGCGGATCATCTTCTTCAAGGATACCTACCGGACGTGGCAGCAACATGCGCGATTTAATCTCCGCCAGCATAGCAGCCATCAACAGATATTCCCCGGCAAGCTCCAGCCGCAGATCTTTCATCAGTTCTACATAGGCCATGTACTGACGCGTAATCTGCGCTATCGGAATATCCAGAATGTTTAAGTTTTCGCGCTTGATGAGATACAGCAATAGATCAAGTGGCCCTTCGAACGTGTCCAGAAAAACTTCCAGGGCATCGGGTGGGATATAGAGATCGTGCGGCAAGCGCGTAAACGCGGCACCTTGTACGATGGCGAGCGGAGCCTGCGGCGGCCTCGGCTCAATCTCCACTTCTACGATTTCGATCACTGTGCTCATTAACGGTATACCACCCCAATGGCCTGGCGTACTTCCTCCATAGTCTCACGTGCTACAGCGCGCGCTGCTTCGCAGCCTTCATTAATAATCCCTTTCACCAGATTAGGATTATCCTGATATTCTTTAGCGCGCTCACGGATCGGCGCAAGCTCCGCCAAGACAGCATCTATTAACGGCTTCTTGCATTCCAGGCAGCCGATGCCCGCACTGCGGCAGCCTTCCTGAACCCAGGCCTTGGTCTCTTCACTGGAGTAAATCTTGTGGAGCGGCCATACCGGACAGCGCTCCGGTTCACCGGCATCGCTGCGGCGCACGCGTGCCGGATCCGTCGGCATGGTGCGTAGTTTGGTCTCAACACTTTTGGGATCTTCGCGCAAGCCGATGGTATTGCCATACGATTTAGACATTTTTTGTCCATCGAGTCCGGGCATTTTAGAAATCGGCGTCAACAAGGCTTGCGGTTCTGGCAGAATGATACGTCCGCCTCCCTCAAGATAACCGAACAGGCGTTCGCGGTCACCCAGCGTTATGCTCTGCAAAGACTCCAAAAGCGCGCGCCCTGTTGCGATGGCTTCCTGGTCGCCCTGCTCCAGATAACGGGTGCGCAAAGACTTATAGAGTTTGGCATTTTTCGTTCCCATCTTTTTGATAGCAGCCTCAGCCTTTTCCTCAAAACCTGGCTCACGCCCATACAGATGATTGAAGCGCCGCGCGACTTCCCGCGACAATTCCACATGGGCCACCTGATCTTCACCCACTGGCACCTGGCCAGCTTTATAAATGAGAATATCGGCGCTCTGCAATAACGGATAGCCGAGGAAACCATAGGTCGCGAGATCTTTCTCTTTGAGTTTTTCCTGTTGATCTTTGTAGCTCGGTACGCGCTCCAGCCAGCCCAGCGGGGTCATCATGGACAGTAGTAGATGAAGCTCGGCATGTTCCGGTATGCGCGATTGAATGAACAACGTGGCCGTGCCCGGGTTGATGCCCACCGCCAGCCAGTCAATGACCATGTCCCAGACACTTTCCGCAATGATCTTGGGTGTTTCGTAATCCGTGGTAAGTGCATGCCAGTCGGCCACGAAAAAGAAGCACTGATATTCATGTTGCAGGCGCAACCAGTTCTTCAAAACACCGTGATAGTGTCCAAGGTGCAATTGACCAGTGGGGCGCATCCCCGACAGAACACGCATGGATTGCGATGGGACAGAATTCAAGCCGCGCCCTTTATAAGCCGATTAGAGAAAACAGCATGTTTTGCAGGGCAAAAATGGCAGGTGAGATAATCTGGCTCAGCAAACCCGTCACCATCAGCACCAGAACCAGAATAAGGCCATACGCTTCAAGACGATTTAATTGCCAGCTAAGACGATCCGGCAGCAGTCCGGAAAGCACACGGCCTCCGTCCAGAGGCGGTATGGGCAAGAGATTCAACACCATCAGAACGATGTTGATGGAAACACCAGCAAAACCCATGTACAGCATGAATTTGCTAACGGTGCCCGACTCGCCACCCAGCACTACGCCCAGTTTCATAACCAGTAACCACAATAAGGCCATGAGCAGATTGGCAAGCGGGCCTGCTATCGCCACCAGGGCCATGTCGCGCTTGGGGTGGCGCAGGTTTTTCCAGGTCACCGGCACAGGCTTAGCCCAGCCAAAGACAAACGGGCTGACCAGTAACAGGATACCCGGCACCAATAAAGTGCCTACGGGATCTATATGTTTGAGGGGGTTGAGAGTAAGACGACCCAACATCATGGCAGTGGGATCGCCCAATCTGCGCGCCACCCAACCGTGGGCGACTTCGTGTACGGTAATGGCAAACACAACGGGTAGAATCCATACAGCAATGCGTTGTAACGTGCTCAAATCGTCCATCGGCACATTATACCTAGCCGCAAGCTTTAAAGGTATCTAACCCGCAGACAAGATCTTACCCGGCAATAAGCTGAACCTCTCCCCTGCCCTGGCGAATAATCCGGGGGGCGCCTTCTACCAGATCAATCACGGTGGTAGGCTCCAAACCACAATTCCCGCCGTCTATCATCATATCTACCTGATGTTTGAGCAATGCAGCAATCTCCTCGGGATCATTCAATGGCAGTTCATTTCCCGGCAACATGAGCGTTGAACTCATCAAGGGCTCACCTAGCGTCTCGATCAGGGCCTGTACGATGGCGTGATCCGGAACACGCAGACCGATGGTCTTGCGCTTGGGATTTTGCAGGCGGCGTGGGACCTCGTGCGTGGCTTTGAGGATGAATGTGTACGGCCCCGGAGTAAGCGATTTGATCATGCGGTACGCTGCGTTATCCACCTTGGCGTAACTGGCAATCTCCGACAGGTCGCGGCACACCAGTGTGAAATTGTGTTTGTCGTCCACCGCACGGATACGCCGGATACGCTCCATGGCATCCTTATCTCCAATATGGCACCCCAGCGCATAGCAAGAATCGGTAGGGTAAACGACGACGCCACCCGCGCGGATAACATCCACCACTTGCCGGATCAGGCGTACTTGTGGATTTTGCAGATGGATAGAGAGTAATTGCATAACTGGGGTGTTGTTACTTACTGGCTTGTCACTGACTGGTATTCCATTCCTGCCAAACCGGCACACAGCCTGCGGGAAGTTCTGGTAGACGGCCCAGTTCCAGCCAGGGGTTAGTAGGGCCGTGATAATCGGTGCCGCTTGACGCCAACAAACCAAAACGCTTGGCATAATCGGCCATGACATAATAATCGTCGCGGCTGTGACTGCCAGAGATGACCTCCATTCCGGCGCCACCTGCTTGCTTGAACTCATCCAGCAATAAGCGCAGCCGCGTCGCGGTCATTTTATAACGCGCCGGATGTGCAACGACTGCTTGCCCTCCTGCTGCGCAGATCCAACCTACTGCATCTTCCAGTGAAGCCCATTGCACCGACACGTAGCCAGGCTTGCCCTTCACCAGAAAACGCTTAAACACCTGCTGCATATCCTTGGCATGCCCCTGCTCCACCAGGAAACGTGCAAAATGCGTACGGCTCACAATCGGACCGTGGGCATACTGCTTTGCTCCCGCGTAAGCGCCAGCGATACCGTGCCGCTCTAAGCGCCTGCCGATCTCCTCAGCACGCCCGTCGCGAAACGTGCGTAGCTGAGCAAGGCCCTGCTGCAATTCCGCGTTATCCGGATCAATTTGCAGCCCTAGGATATGGACCGTTTGCTCCTTCCAGGTGACTGAAATCTCCACGCCAGGCACCAGCCTCAACCCTAGCCCATCAGCCACCATGCTGGCCTCAGCCAGACCCGCGGTAACATCGTGATCAGTCAACGCAAGCACGTCCACCCCTAGCTTATGGGCGCGCATCACGAGTTCAGTAGGGCTGAGTTCGCCGTCTGAAGCGGTGGAATGGCTATGCAGGTCGTAGCGTAAAGGCATCTTCGTAGCTTATTTTAATCCCGCCCGGAAAGATAGAAGAGCACCGTAACAAGCTTCCACCAAGGAATTGGAGCACAGCAGAATGAATGTTATAATGCACGTTGTATACGGGAGTATTTGGCTCCCTGAACTCGGAGAGTGGGTGTATGACCTTTGTCGTTACTGAAAACTGCATTAAATGTAAATATATGGACTGCGTCGAAGTCTGCCCGGTGGACTGTTTCCACGAAGGGCCAAACTTCCTGGTCATTGATCCCGATGAGTGCATAGACTGCACCCTGTGCGAACCTGAGTGCCCGATCAACGCTATTTTGGCGGAAGATGCCGTGCCCGCAGATCAGCAGCATTACACTCCGCTTAACGCTGAGCTTGCCAAACTTTGGCCGGTTATTACCGAGAAGAAAGACCCTCCTGCCGATGCCAAGGAGTGGGAAGGCGTAAAAGATAAACTCCAGCACTTGGAGCGTTAGCTGTCAGGACTGTAACTTACCCATAGCCTGACAGAGTGTTGATTATTGACTGGGCGGCGTACCTGGACAAAGATCAGCTTATTATCCTTCCCCAGTGATCGGGCCCCTTCTGTATACATCTTCGAAGCGTACAATATCATCCTCTCCGAGATAAGTACCGGATTGGACCTCGATCATTTCAAGTGGTAGCGTGCTTGGGTTTTCTAGGCGGTGTTTTAGACCTAATGGAATGTAAGTTGATTGGTTTTCAGTCAGGAGGAAAACCTCCTCTCCGCGCGTTACCTGGGCAGTGCCTTTTACTACAATCCAGTGCTCAGCCCGGTGGTGGTGCATTTGTAATGAGAGAGCAGCACCGGGGTTAACGCTAATACGTTTGACTTGGAAGCTCGGGCCAGCATCAATACTCTCGTAGTGACCCCAAGGGCGGTACACCCTTCGATGGCTTTTATACTCGCTACGCTGGTCATTTTTGAGTTTTCCAACTATCTCTTTAACATCCTGGGCATGATCTTTGTGCACAACCAGTACCGCATCAGCAGTTTCGATAACTATGACATCATCAAGACCGACTGTAGCAAGAAAACGATGTTGTGCAATTAGTAAAGAGTTTTGTGTGGCATAGGCCAGACTATCGCCCCGTATGACATTGCCTTGAGGATCTTTTTGGCACACATCCCACAGTGCCGGCCAAGCCCCAATATCTGACCACCCTGACTCAAGAGGTATTACTGAAGAATGCTTGGTCTTCTCCATGACAGCATAATCGATTGAATCATTTGGGCAACGGCTAAAAGCATCGCTATCTACCCGGTAAAAATCTCCGTCTCTGCTACCTTTTTGATAAGACTCTCTGCTCGCTTGTACGATATCAGGGCGGTAATGATTAAGCTCTTTTAGCCAGATAGAGGCGAGCATCATGAAAATTCCACTGTTCCATAAGTACTCGCCGCTCTCTACATAGCGTTGCGCGGTCTCTAAATCCGGCTTTTCAACAAAAGAGGCTATCTCATAGGTATTTTTAGATACAAGTTCTTCAATACTTATTATGTTGCCTTTTTTAATATACCCGTAGCCAGTCTCCGCACTACTTGGGGGAATACCGAATGTCGCCAGCCAGCCATTCTGTGCCAAGTGCGCACCCCACTGTACAGCCTCAAGAAAAGTATCCTTATCTTTTATGATGTGGTCAGCTGGCATCACCAGCATCAGTGCATCCTGCGCATCTTGTGTCAAATGAAGTGCTGCCAA
>JAYTIZ010000124.1:0-4378 GCA_043731445.1 Gammaproteobacteria bacterium
GAATACAATGAACAGAAGATGCTATTATACGCGAAGCGCGGCGTCGCTCAAGTTTGCCAGGGTTTGTGAATTCTGATAGGGGAAAAGGACATCAATACCGCTCCCACCGTACACCATCCCATCCATGTCATATCACGTGCGGCAATCAGTGGAAATGCGCTGAAGGTGTTGCACCGACTCACTGAAGTTGGCTACCAGGCTTACCTTGTTGGGGGCTGTGTGCGTGATCTGCTGCTTGGACACATTCCGAAAGATTTTGATATTGTCACCAATGCTTCCCCAGAACAGGTCGCGCAAGTATTCCGTAACTGCCGTCTGATCGGCCGCCGATTTCGTCTGGCGCACGTCCATTTTGGTCGTGACATCGTAGAGGTCGCCACCTTCCGCGGTGGACATCAGGAAGGGCACGCAGATGGAATGTCGCAAGGCGACAGGATTATACGGGACAATGTTTACGGTAGCAGTTTGGAAGAAGATTCCTGGCGCCGGGATTTTACCATCAACGCTCTCTATTGTGATGGCAGCGATCTGTCCATCGTGGATTACACCGGTGGCCTGGAACATCTTAAAGCCGGCGTATTACGATTAACTGGTGATCCGCAACTTCGTTATCGCGAAGACCCGGTACGCATGCTGCGTGCCGTGCGTTTTGCTGCCAAGCTCAATTTTCGTATTCACCCGGACAGCGCTGCGCCACTCTTTGAGCTTGGTGCATTACTGGACGAAGTATCGTCGGCACGATTATTTGAAGAGGTACTCAAGTTATTCATGGGTGGCTATGCCCTACAGACCTTTGAATTATTGCGGCACTACCATTTGTTCGGGCACCTATTTCCTCAAACAGAGGCAAGCATAAAGAAGCGCGAGGCTGCTTTAGTACTTTTGCTGCAAGCCTTGATCAATACCGATACACGTGTCGCGCAAGGCAAGCCCGTCACACCTGCCTTTCTGTTCGCGGCGCTACTCTGGGAGCCGGTGCGGGTGTTAGCGGAGCAAATGCAGGCTGAGAACATGACGGAGATGCAAGCCTTGCAAGTGGCCAGTGAAAAAGTCGTGGCAAGGCAGGTTGGAAGAATTGCTTTGCCTAAACGTTTCAGCGTCCCCATGCGCGAGATTTGGGCGATGCAGCCACGCCTGCGCCAGCGTAATGGCAAGCGTCCGGTGCGTCTGCTAACCCATCCGCGTTTCCGGGCAGCTTACGATTTCTTACTCTTGCGTGTGGCGGCAGGCGAAGAGCCGCAAGAGTTGGCTGATTGGTGGACACACTTTCAAACTGTCGATGGTAACGAGAGGGACGGTATGAGTAAAGTCGCCGAGCGGACTCCTGGCCGAAAGCGTCGACGCAGACCCAAGGTTACTGCGCCGTAAGTCGCAGGTCGCTTGTTTTCGCGACGGGTAATAACATGACTACACGCGCCTATATAGGGCTGGGCAGTAATCTGGACGATCCGGTGGAGCAGGTTACGAGCGCCTTGGCGCAGCTCGGCACGTTGCGCGACACCCAGGCAGTGCACCATTCCGGTCTCTACCAGAGTAAGCCGCTGGCAAGCACCGTAGATCAAGCCGATTACATTAACGCCGTAGCCGCCTTAGACACTACATTACCCCCCCGGCAGTTATTAGCTGAGTTATTGGATATTGAGCAAGCGCATGGGAGAATACGCACAGCGGAGCGTTGGGGGCCGCGTAGTCTAGACCTCGACCTACTTTTATATGGCGATCTGTACTATCAGGATGACGCACTCACCCTGCCGCACCCCCGCTTACATGAGCGCAGCTTTGTCCTGTATCCTCTATTTGAGATTACACCTGAGCTCGTTATACCCGCGCACGGTAGCTTGCGTGAGTTGTTAAAACACTGCCCAAAACATGCTATTACACGTTTGAATTTAACCTGATGAAGAATGATAAAACGCGCACTGCGCACCGCTATATCGTCGTAGAAGGTCCTATAGGTGTAGGCAAAACTAGTCTCGCTGAACGGCTTGCCGAGAGCCTGGGTAGCGGATTATTGCTTGAAAACGCCAAAGAGAATCCATTTTTGGAGCGTTTCTATATGAATCCGCGTCAGGTCGCGTTGCCTACGCAACTTTACTTTCTATTCGAGCGTGCGCGCCAAATTCGCGAGTTGTCGCAAACGGATTTATTTAAGCCTATGTACGTAGCCGATTTTCTCATGGAGAAAGACCGTCTGTTCGCAGAGCTTACGCTGAATGAAGATGAGCTGGGTTTATATGAGCAAGTGTATTCGCACTTAACTCTTGATGTGCCTACGCCAGATCTGGTTATTTATCTGCAAGCGCCGGTAGAAGTGTTGCTGCAGCGTATTGCCAAACGTAAGGCACCCGGTGAGCGCTTTATCGAAATAGCGTATCTGCAACGCCTGGTAGATGCGTATACGGAATTTTTTTACTACTACACTGGTGCGCCTTTGCTGATCGTCAACGCGGCTGAAATTAATCCTGTCAATAATGAGCAGGATTACGCCCTGCTGCTGGATCATGTGCGCAACATCCGCAGCGGACGTCACTACCTTAACCCTCTGCCTATCGCCCTATGAACGCTATCACGCTCACTACGCTACAGGATATGAAACGCGCAGGCGAAAAAATTGCCTGCCTGACAGCCTACGACGCAAGCTTTGCAAAATTACTTGAAGCGGCAGGTGTGGATTTGTTGATGGTCGGCGATTCGCTGGGCATGGTCGTGCAAGGTAACGACAGCACCCTGCCGGTGACGATGACGGATATGATTTACCATGCGGCGAACGTGCGACGCGGGAGCCAGCGTAGCTTTGTCGTGGTGGATATGCCGTTCATGAGCTACACCAGTCCGGCCCAGGCGCTGGGCAACGCGGCGCGCCTCATGAGCGCGGGCGGAGCACACATGGTCAAGCTGGAGGGTGGCGCAGTGATGGTCGATACCGTGCGTCACCTCAGCGAACACGGCATTCCGGTGTGCACCCATCTCGGCTTACTACCTCAATCGGTACATAAGCTGGGCGGTTACCGGGTGCAGGGGCGCGATGAGATGAGTGCCCGCATGCTAGTAGAAGATGCACGCAGTCTAGGGCAGGCGGGTGCAGCCATGCTGGTGCTGGAATGTGTGCCTAGCCAGCTTGCCGCCGAGCTTACCCGCAGTTTGTCTATGCCGGTAATAGGGATCGGCGCTGGGCCGCACTGTGATGGGCAGGTGTTGGTGAGTTATGACCTGTTAGGTCTCACGGCAGGCAAGCTCCCCAGGTTCGTTAAAAACTTTTTGCACGGTCAGGAAAGCCTGCAAGATGCCATTCAAGCCTACGTTAAAGCCGTGAAGTCGGGCAGTTTCCCAGAGCCCGAACATAGTTTTTAAGACGATATGTTGATCCTCAAAACTATCACCGCAGTGCGCGACACGCTCAGCGATTGGCGCGCGCAAGGCGAACGTATTGCCTTTGTCCCTACTATGGGTAACTTGCATGCAGGCCACTTAACGCTTATTAAAGAGGCTAAAGCTAGAGCAAAGCGAGTGGTTTCGAGTATTTTTGTGAATCCTTTGCAATTTGGAAAAAATGAGGATTTTCGAGATTATCCAAGCACATTTGAGGAAGATAGCCACAAATTAGCCGAACTTGATGTGGATGTGATATTTGCCCCGAATGTCACCGAAATGTATCTTGAAGGCTGTGAATTAGCCACCTGGGCAGAGGTACCAGAGCTGTCTGAGGTCTTGTGTGGGGCTGTCCGTCCCGGCCACTTCCGCGGGGTAGCGACGGTGGTAGCCAAGCTTTTCAACATCGTACAGCCGGATGTGGCGCTGTTTGGTGAAAAAGATTACCAGCAGTTGCAGGTCATCCGCCGCATGGTGGCGGATTTAAATATCCCGGTGGAGATTGTCGGCATTGCCACGGTGCGCGAAGCTGATGGCCTGGCGATGAGTTCGCGTAACAGCTATTTAACCCCGGACGAGCGACACCAGGCTACAGTACTATACCAGGCGCTTTGTACCGCACAAGCACGTATCCAGCAGGGTGAGCGCGATTTTGCTGGCATTGAACTACGGGGGATGGAAACCTTACGTGCCGATGGTTTCCGCCCCGACTACTTTCGCGTGTGCCGCCCGGCCGATCTTAGCCCAGCCGGTGTAGGTGAGACAGGGTTGGTAATACTGGCCGCTGCCTGGCTAGGCAGGGCGCGGTTGATTGATAACATGGCGGTGTAATGGAACCGCGGGCACACCGGGGACATGCTGATGCGTGTCCCCGGTGTTGCCAAAGGTACGGCGGCGCTAACTCCCGAAGCCGACTCGAACGTCCTCCGACGAACTGCCCGGAACCGGAAACGCCTCATCTTTGCGTGCTACGCCCCGGTCCACGGTCGCGACGATGGCGGGATCGATC
>JAYTIZ010000125.1:0-4280 GCA_043731445.1 Gammaproteobacteria bacterium
GGGTGAAACTGCAAGTCACCCCGGAAACCCAAACGGGAAAGGTCTTCAGACTGCGCGGGAAAGGGGTAAAGTCGCTACGCGGTGCCAAGGTGGGTGATCTGCTTTGCAAGGTCACTGTAGAAACACCGGTGAGCCTCACCAGTAGCCAAAAGACTTTGCTCAAAGAGTTTGAAACCAGCGTGTCAGCGGGCGGCAAGAAACATAGCCCCAAGACGAGTTCCTGGCTGGATGGCGTTAAGAAATTTTTTGACAGTATACAAATGTAGGACGGCACAGTAGGCTAGTACTTTCCACCTGAAATTGAGTATCACATGACGCGTATAGCCATCACAGGCGCGACTGGCCGCATGGGCAAGACCTTAATCGAGGCTTGTCAACAAACCCCTGGTTTGGAGCTGGCAGCCGCCATAACGCGCGATGATTTGAGTGCCAGTGCAGGTTTTGATGTGCTCATTGATTTTACCCGCCCCGAAATCAGCATGCAGTATCTGGCCTACTGCCAGCAGGCACGCCGCCGCATGGTGATTGGCACCACTGGCTTTAATGCTGAGCAACTGGAATTGATCACCGCCGCCGCGCAGGACATCGCCATCGTACTCGCGCCCAACATGAGCGTAGGCGTAAATCTATGCTACACCTTACTGGACATAGCAGCGCGCGTACTTGGCGATGACGTAGACGTTGATATTATCGAGGCGCATCACCGGCATAAAGTAGACTCACCTTCCGGTACGGCTTTGCGCATGGGCGAAGTCGTTGCCAGAGCCCTAGGTAAAAATTTACAGGACTGTGCCGTGTATGGACGGGGATCAGACACTGATGGTAAGCGCAAGCAGCATACTATCGGTTTTGAGAGTATCCGCGCAGGCGACATTGTAGGCGATCACACCGTGCAGTTCGCCGGTGCCGGTGAGCGCATTGAGATTACCCACAAAGCTTCCAGCCGTATGACTTTTGCTCATGGCGCTTTGCGGGCGGCCGGTTGGCTGATGCAACGTGACAAAGGGCTGTTCGATATGCAGGATGTGCTCGGACTAAAGTAACCCACAGCCGGAAGAAATATAATTGGCCGGATGAGGGTGATATAAAGTAAAATTCACCCAAGTTTTAGCACGATAATCCCAGCGGGAAGACTGACTTCGTCATCTTCCCGCTTTTCACATGTGGAGTAAGCGATGAGCCGGCGCATACCCGCCCTGTTAGCCCTTGAAGATGGAAGCCTGTTTCGTGGGCAGTCTATCGGTATTGAGGGGCAGACAACTGGCGAGGTGGTATTCAATACCGCCATGACCGGCTATCAGGAAATCCTTACCGACCCGTCCTATTGCCAGCAGATTGTCACCCTGACCTGTCCACACATCGGCAACGTGGGCAACAATGTGGCCGATGAGAATGCCTCTGACATCGTGGCGAGTGGCCTGGTCATTCGCGATGCATCCTCCATTGCCAGCAACTGGCGTTCGGAGCATTCCCTAGAAGAGTATTTGCGCAAGCATAAGGTAGTGGCGATTGCCGATATTGATACCCGCAGGCTGACCCGCTTGCTGCGCGAAAAGGGTGCTTTGAACGGCTACATCATGGCGGGCGAGAACATCAATGAACAAGATGCTTTTGCTACCGCATGTGCTTTCCCTGGTTTAAAGGGGATGGATCTCGCCAAGCAGGTGACGACTGCCAATGCTTACCCCTGGCTGCAAGGTAGCTGGACACTGAAGGAAGGCCTGCCTAAAGCATTATCGCCTGCCGAGCTTCCCTATCACGTGGTTGCCTACGACTATGGCATCAAGCAAACTATTTTGCGTATCTTGGTGGATAACGGTTGCCGCGTAACAGTAGTGCCTGCGAAGACACCGGCGCAAGATGTATTGGCGTTGAAGCCCGACGGGATCTTTCTGTCTAACGGGCCTGGCGATCCAGAACCCTGTGATTACGCAATTAACGCCATCCAGCGCTTGGTGGAAGAGGGCATGCCGACATTTGGAATTTGTCTGGGACATCAGTTGTTATCATTGGCAAGCGGTGCCAAAACATTGAAGATGAAATTCGGTCACCACGGCGCTAACCATCCCGTGCAGGAGTTGAGCACCGGCCGCGTACTCATCACCAGCCAGAATCATGGTTTTGCGGTGGACGAAACCACACTACCTGCGAATCTTCGCCCCACCCATAAATCTTTATTTGATGGCTCGTTACAAGGTGTCGAGCGCACTGACCGGCCCGCCTTCAGCTTCCAGGGCCATCCTGAAGCAGGCCCAGGTCCGCACGATGTGATTCCCTTGTTTGGACATTTTGTGGAACTTATGCAAAAACATTCTCCGAACAAACATGCCTAAACGTACCGACATAAAAAGCGTACTCATCATCGGCGCTGGCCCGATCATTATCGGGCAAGCCTGCGAGTTTGATTATTCCGGCGCACAGGCGTGCAAAGCGCTGCGTGAAGAAGGGTATCGCGTGGTGTTGGTGAATTCCAATCCCGCTACGATCATGACCGATCCGGATATGGCCGATGCAACGTACATCGAGCCGATCACCTGGCAAGTCGTTGCACGCATTATCGAAAAAGAACGTCCCGATGCCTTGCTGCCGACGATGGGCGGCCAGACCGCGCTCAACTGTGCTCTTGATTTGGTACGCGAAGGCGTGCTGGAAAAATTCGGTGTGGAAATGATTGGCGCTTCGCGTGAGGCGATTGATAAAGCCGAAGACCGTGACCGTTTCCGCAAAGCCATGCGCAAGATTGGGCTCGAAACGCCGCGCTCTGCGCTGGCACACAGCATGGAAGAAGCTCAGCAGGTACAGGCGCAAATCGGTTTTCCGACTATTATCCGCCCCTCGTTCACGATGGGTGGCAGCGGCGGTGGCATCGCCTATAACCGCGAAGAATTTATTGAAATCTGCGAGCGTGGCCTGGATGCCTCGCCCACGCGCGAACTGTTGATAGAAGAATCGGTGATCGGCTGGAAAGAGTTTGAGATGGAAGTGGTACGCGATCACAAAGACAATTGCATCATCGTCTGCTCCATTGAAAATTTTGATCCGATGGGTGTGCATACCGGTGATTCGATCACTGTCGCGCCGGCACTGACCTTGACCGACAAGGAATATCAGATCATGCGCGATGCTTCTATCGCTGTGCTGCGCGAAATCGGTGTGGATACGGGCGGCTCGAACGTGCAGTTTGCCATCAATCCTGCCGATGGCCGCATGATCATTATCGAGATGAATCCGCGCGTGTCACGTTCCTCGGCGCTGGCATCGAAAGCGACCGGTTTCCCCATTGCCAAGGTCGCCGCCAAGCTCGCCGTGGGTTACACACTTGACGAGTTGAAAAATGAAATCACCGGCGGCGCAACGCCAGCCTCCTTTGAACCGACGATAGATTATGTCGTGACCAAAGTGCCGCGCTTTACCTTTGAAAAATTTCCCAATGCCGATACTCGCCTCACTACGCAAATGAAATCGGTGGGTGAGGTTATGGCCATCGGTCGTACTTTTCAGGAGTCGTTGCAGAAAGCCTTGCGCAGTCTCGAGACCGGCTTCGATGGGCTGAATGAAAAAGTAGACCTAGCATCTGCCGATGCGCTGGACAGAATCCGTACTGAACTGCGTGTGCCACGTGCTGAACGCATCTGGTATGTCGCCGATGCCTTCCGGGCGGGCATGAGTAGCACCGAGATTCATGCCCTGAGCTATATTGACCCGTGGTTCCTGGCGCAGATTGAAGAGCTGGTTAAAATCGAAGGTGATGTGCACACGCTAGGCAGTGTTGGCTTGGATAAAGATAATCTATACGCTCTTAAACGCAAGGGTTTTTCCGACCGGCGTTTGGCAAGTCTCATCGGCATCAGCGAAAATGATTTTCGTGCGTTACGTCATCGCCTCGGTGTGCGCCCGGTCTACAAGCGCGTAGATTCCTGCGCTGCGGAGTTTGCCTCCAGCACGGCGTATCTGTATTCCACCTATGAAGAAGAATGCGAGGCCTTACCCAGTCAGCGTGCCAAGATCATGGTGCTCGGCGGCGGGCCTAACCGCATCGGTCAAGGCATCGAATTTGATTATTGCTGTGTACAGGCCGCGCTGGCGATGCGCGAAGATGGCTACGAGACCATCATGGTAAATTGCAATCCGGAAACGGTCTCCACCGATTACGACACCTCAGACCGCCTCTATTTTGAGCCACTCACTCTGGAAGACGTACTGGAAATCATCCATGTCGAGCAACCACAGGGCGTGATTGTGCAATATGGTGGGCAAACTCCGCTGAAACTCGCACGCCC
>JAYTIZ010000126.1:0-5961 GCA_043731445.1 Gammaproteobacteria bacterium
CGTAGCGCAGGCAGCGCTGGATAGTCGCGCAGCCGATGCAGAGGCTTTGTTAGGGTCACCCATACAGGGTGGCACCGACGTCAACACTACGCGCCAAGCGTTGGTTGCCAAACTAGGTGAAAAGATTGATGTGCGGCGCCTGGTGAGGTTTGAAAGCAAGCAAGGCCTCATCGGCAGCTATCTGCATGGCAGCCGTATTGGCGTGCTGGTGGAATTGCAGGGCGGTGACATGAGTCTGGCCCGCGATATCGCTATGCATGTCGCGGCGAGCAAACCGGTGTGTGTGGACAGTAGCGAGGTGCCTGCAGAATTGGTTGCCAAAGAGAAGGACATCTTCGTGGCGCAAGCAGCAGAGAGTGGCAAGCCTGCGGCCATTATTGAAAAGATGGTGGAAGGGCGCATCAAAAAATATCTGAGCGAGATCACTCTGTTGGGCCAGCCGTTCGTAAAAAATCCGGACATCAGCGTGGAAAAATTGTTGCAGGAAAAAGTGGCCAAGACGCTGCGCTTCCAGCGCTTTGAAGTGGGTGAAGGCATTGCAAAGAAGGTGGATAATTTTGCTGAAGAGGTGATGGCACAAGTTCGAGGAAGTTGAGTCATGCCCAACACGAGCAAGCCTGTTTATCGTCGCATCCTGCTTAAGCTGAGCGGCGAAGCCCTTATGGGCAGCGGCGATTATGGCATTGAGCCCGCCGTTATTCAGCGCATCGCCACTGAGATTTGCGAGCTCGTCAAACTGGATATACAGGTGGCCATGGTGATCGGCGGCGGTAATATTTTCCGTGGCGCGGGCCTGGCCTCGGCGGGTATGGATCGCGTTACTGCTGATCAAATGGGTATGCTGGCGACGGTGATTAACGCACTTGCCATGCAGGATGCCCTGGAGCGCATGGATGTGTTTGTGCGCGTGATGTCGGCGCTCAAGATCAATCAAATCTGCGAAGACTACATCCGCCGGCGCGCCATGCGTCATTTGGAGAAAGGGCGTGTGGTGATCCTGGCTGCCGGTACGGGTAATCCTTTCTTTACTACAGACTCCGCCGCCAGCCTGCGCGGTATTGAACTCGGTGCAGAGCTGGTGCTCAAAGCCACCAAGGTGGACGGTGTTTATTCCGCCGATCCCGTCAAACACGCCGACGCGACGTACTACACCACATTGACCTATGATGAAGTACTGGAACGCAGGTTAATGGTCATGGATACTGCCGCGATTGTGCTGTGTCGTGATCACGCCATGCCCTTGCGCATTTTTAATATGAATAAAGCGGGTGCCCTGTTGCGCATTGTTATGGGTGAGCAGGAAGGAACCCTGATTCAGGGTTGAGTCCGCAGAAAGTGTAAGTAAAGAGGCGTGCATAGATATGGATAACATCAAGAAAAGTGCCACAGAGCGTATGCAGAAGAGTATTGATGCCCTGAAACAGGAATTCAGCAAGCTGCGTACCGGACGTGCGCACACCAGTCTGCTCGATCATATTACTGTCTCATTTTACGGTAGTGAGGTGCCGCTCAGCCAGGTTGCCAATGTGGTCGCTGCCGATGCTCGGCTACTGACCATTACACCGTGGGATAAAAACATGGTGCAGCCAATTGAAAAGGCCATCATGACATCCGACCTTGGCCTCAATCCCGCCACGTCCGGCACAGTGATTCGTGTACCGCTGCCGCCCCTTACCGAAGAACGCCGCCGCGACATGGTAAAAGTGGTCCGCTCCGAAGCCGAGGATGGCCGCGTGGCAATCCGCAATATTCGCCGTGACGCTAATACCGATCTCAAAAATCTGTTGAAGGATAAGAAAATTTCAGAAGACGACGAGCGTCGTGCGCAAGACGAAATTCAGAAACTTACCGACAAGTATATCGGTGAAGTAGAGAGGTTATTGGGCAACAAAGAAACAGAGTTGTTGGAAGTATGAGAACAACAGATACAAGATACAAGGCGCAAGAGGAAAACAGCAAGTATCCTGTGTTACGTGTATCTTGTATCTGATTGTATGAACCCTATCCCCATTAACAGTCAATCCGATGTTGCCGAGCCGGGCATTTCCTTACCAAGACACATTGCTATTGTCATGGACGGCAATGGTCGCTGGGCGAAGCGACGTAATCTTCCCCGCATAGCCGGTCACCGCGCAGGAGTAGAGGCTGCCCGTAAATTGATACAGGCTTGCGGTGAGAAAGCGGTAGAGGTGCTTACTTTGTTCGTGTTCAGCAGTGAAAACTGGCGGCGGCCGCAGGGCGAGGTAGGTATGTTGATGGAGCTGTTCATGACGGCCTTACAGACCGAGATAGGCGCATTACATAGACACGATGTGCGGTTGCGGGTGATCGGTGCACGCGAAGCACTGGCTCCCAAATTGCAAAAGCAGATTATTGAGGCAGAACAACTAACAGCGGCCAACACGGGTCTCAAGCTGGTTATCGCCGCTAATTATGGTGGCCGCTGGGATATCGTGCAGGCAGCCCAGCGGCTCGCTGAGCAGGTGCAGCATGGGCAGTTAGATGCTACACAGGTGAACGAAGCTGCGTTGGCAGCGCAGTTGGCGCTGCGCGATTTGCCTGAACCCGATCTTTTTATCCGCACCGGTGGGGAGCAGCGCATCAGTAATTTCCTACTCTGGCAACTTGCCTATACGGAGTTATATTTCACCGATCTACTCTGGCCGGACTTTAATCTGGACGCTTTGAACGAAGCGCTCACTTCTTTTGGCAAGCGGCAGCGCCGCTTTGGTTGCACAGATGATCAAATCAACCCGTTAACTGAACAGGTGCAAGGTGCTTAGGCAGCGCTTGGTGACAGGGACTATTTCCGTGCTACTGGCGGTGGGTGCGGTGCTTTGGTTGCCTACTGCGTACTTTGCCCTTGTTATTGGCATACTTGCCCTGATCAGTGCCTGGGAATGGACTGCCTTGCTCAGATTTCCCTCTCTCTTGGTGCGTATTATTTACCTTATCTTTATAGCTCTATGCCTGTGGGCAGCGCTTCATCACTTACCTGTCTTAGCGGTGATGACGGCAGCATGCCTATGGTGGCTGATTGCCCTGGTCTGGGTACTACGCTTTCCGAAGGGTCGTAGTATATGGGCTAATAAATGGGTTGGCGCGCTCGCCGGTGTGTGGATTCTGGTGCCGACCTGGCTTGCCTTGGTGAGCTTACACGTAAATGGAGCAGCGGGGCCGTATGCTGTCTTATTTTTATTAGCCATGACGTGGATCGCGGATACAGCAGCCTATTTTTCCGGACGGCGTTGGGGTTCAGTAAAGCTTGCTCCCGAAATTAGTCCGGGCAAAACCTGGGAAGGCGTGGGTGGAGCGGTACTGGCAATTATAGTCTACGCAGCGGTAGGTAGTGGGTTGTTGTTTAGTGGGAAAATGCCGGTTATTTTTATTTTATTGTGCCTGGTTACGCTATTCTTTTCAGTACTGGGTGATCTGCTGGAAAGCATGTTCAAGCGTCAGGCTGGCGTGAAAGACAGTGGCACACTATTTCCCGGCCACGGCGGATTACTGGACCGTATTGATAGTTTGACCGCGGCAGCGCCGGTATTTATGTTGGGCCTAATAGTCAGCGGGATCATGCCATGATCGGTGTCAGCATTCTGGGCGCGACAGGTTCGATCGGGGTCAGCACGCTGGATGTATTAGCGCGCCATCCTGAGCGTTATCGCGTGGTGGCACTGAGTGCTAATACAGATGTAGACAGCCTGCTGCAACAATGTGTGACGCACCGGCCCGCCTACGCAGTAATGGCTGACACGCTAGCAGCAGAAAAACTCGAGGCACGTCTGGCCAAAGTCTGTCCGGACACGAAAGTATTGGCAGGTGGCGAAGGTTTAGCCACCATCGCTGGTCTACCTGAAGCCGATATTGTGGTAGCGGCTATTGTAGGTGCTGCGGGATTGTTGCCAACCTTGGCGGCGGCACGCGCCGGTAAACGTATTCTGCTCGCTAATAAAGAAGCGCTGGTAATGTCCGGTGCGATTTTTATGGAAGAAGTGCGTCAGCATCACGCCCAATTAATTCCCATTGACAGTGAACATAATGCGATCTTCCAGTGTCTACCTCCCAGCTTTGACAGAGACTTAAAACAGGTCGGGGTTCGCCGCATCCTGCTGACGGCCTCTGGCGGGCCGTTTCGCACGCTGCCTTTGGCAGAGCTCGATCAGGTGACTCCACAACAGGCCTGCGCGCATCCCAACTGGATGATGGGCCGCAAGATATCAGTGGATTCGGCCACTATGATGAACAAGGGACTGGAAGTGATCGAGGCGTGTTGGTTGTTCAATACGACGCCAGAACGGATTCAAATTGTGGTGCATCCACAGAGCGTGATTCACTCGATGGTGGAGTACGAAGATAATTCCGTGTTGGCACAATTGAGCAGCCCCGATATGCGCACGCCTATTGCGCATGCTCTGGCTTGGCCGGAGCGCATGGAATCGGGCGCGCCCCGTCTGGACTTATTCGCAACGGCACGTTTGGATTTCGAACCCATTGATCTGGCCCGCTTCCCTTGCCTTAGGCTGGCTTTGGAAGCGATGCGCACAGGAGGTACGTGCCCAGCGATGCTCAACGCCGCTAATGAAGTAGCGGTAGAAGCTTTCCTGGATGGACGGCTTGCGTTTACCGGCATTGCCAAATTGATTGAGGCTACCTTGAGCAGTTTGACTCCCCGTGCAGCAGATTCGTTAGCAGTGATTTTGGAAGACGATGCGCAAGCGCGTACGATGGCTAATACACTTCTCGCTACTAAGAAAACATAATCCATACCAGCCATGAGTGTTCAATGAACGACCTGTTGGTAGCTATTCCAGCCTTTATCGTCACGCTGGGTATTTTAATCACCATTCATGAATTCGGACATTTTTGGGTGGCACGCACGCTGGGCGTTAAAGTGCTGCGTTTTTCCATTGGCTTTGGTAAACCTCTATGGACGCGTCGGGCCGGGCCGGATAACATCGAATATGTGATCGCGGCCTTACCTTTGGGTGGCTACGTCAAGATGCTGGATGAAACGGAAGGCGAGGTGGCGAGTCATGAGTTACACCGTGCGTTTAATCGCCAGCACGTCGCCAAGCGCTTTGCCATCGTATCTGCTGGACCCATATTCAATTTTCTGTTTGCCATCTTTGCTTATTGGCTGATGTTTGTCATCGGCGTTGAGGGCTTGAAACCCCTGGTAGGCGAAATAGCACCAGACTCCATTGCCTATACGGCAGGTATGAAGTCGGGCGACGAAATTGTGGCCGTAGAGGATCAGGCGACGCCGACCTGGGAGACGGTCAGATTCGCGTTGATTGATAAGCTCATAGAGCATGAGCTAGTGAATGTAACGGTACGCGGCAGCGACGCGAGTCTACGCAGGCTTACACTTAAAATTTCACCGGCGGCGTCCACAGACCCTGGTGCTATGCTGAACACTTTGGGAATGCGCCCTTTTTTTCCACCACTACCGGCAGTGATTGGTGAAGTCGTGCCGGGTGGTGCTGCTGAGCAGGCGGGGTTGTTGAATGGTGATCGGATATTCACGGCAGATGGGCGCATCATCAAGGACTGGGAGGGTTGGGTAAGTTACGTACAGGGACACCCGGGTCAGCTCATCGAGCTGAATATAGAGCGCAACAATAAACCGCTAAGACTTAGTCTACGGCCAGGCTCAAAGAAGAGCGAAACTGGTGCTATAATGGGCCATATTGGTGCTGGTCCAAGTCTGCCTAAGGAAATACCGACGGCGGTGCGTGCAGAACTCAGTTACTCTCCTGGCAGCGCACTGAGGCAGGCCTTGATCAAGAGCTGGGAAGTCAGTTCTCTCAGTCTACGTATGCTCGGAAAGATGGTGGTAGGTGAGGCTTCGCTGAAAAACCTCAGCGGGCCCATCAGCATTGCCCAATACGCGGGTTACTCAGCCAGTGATGGATTGGCAACTTTCCTGGGTTTTCTGGCCATTGTGAGCATCAGTTT
>JAYTIZ010000127.1:0-4253 GCA_043731445.1 Gammaproteobacteria bacterium
CTTAGCTTACTACTAACGTTAAATGATCACAGTTACCTATCGTTTCCCCGCCCATATAGATGCCGCCAAACAGGCGCAGATCATTGCCATCGGCCAGACCAGCGGCTCGTGGGGCGCGCAGTTTGCACATCGTGAAAAAGAACTTCAGGCGCATCTTGCCACGGTGTTGAGCGTAGAGCGGCAGGCGGATGACAGCTACCTCGCGCAGATTGCTTTTCCGCGTAGTAATACCGAAGGCGATATCGCCACGCTGCTGACCATGATCTTTGGGAAATACAGTCTGGCCGGCCCGGCACGCGTCGTGGATGTAAAGTTGCCAAGTGATTATGGTACGCACGCTAAGCTCGGTATCGCGGGTCTTCGAACACGCACGCGAGTGATTGACCGTCCTCTATTCATGGGTATTTTCAAACCGGCGCTGGGTCTTTCTGCGACTGATCATGCTGAGCTGTTACGCGAAGTCGCTATGGCAGGTCTGGATTTAATCAAGGACGATGAAATACTGGGCGATTTGCGCGACGCACCTACTTTAGAGCGCGTGCGGGCCTGCCGTGTCGAGATTGACGAAGTCAAAAAAAATACCGGACGCGAGATTCTTTATGCTGTGAATGTCACAGGCCGTGCCGACAAGTTGAATAGTTTTGCGCGTCAACTTGTACAAGAGGGCGCCAACGCCTTACTGCTCAATGTGCTGAGTTATGGCTATCCAGCTCTGGAAGCACTGGCTGCTGACCCCGAACTGGATGTGCCGATCTTTGCTCACCCCGCCTTGGCTGGAGCGTGGGGCGGGCCAAGTGATGGCACGGGTGACTACGGCATTGATTATGCCGTGAGCCTGGGTATCTTGATGCGCCATGCCGGAGCCGATGCGGTGTTATATCCGGCGCACTATGGTTCATTGCCCTTTGCTAAAAAAGCCGAGTTTCGTATTCGTGACATTTTGCGCGAGCCTATGGATAATCGTGTCGCGGTGATGCCCGTGCCCTCGGCAGGGATTCACCCCGGTGTCGTAGGAAAGGTGATGCGTGATTATGGCAACGATGTGGTGCTGAATGCCGGTTCCGCTATTTTTGACCATCCGCAAGGCCCGACTGCCGGGGTGCGGGCATTTTTTGAGGCGCTCGACTGTGTGAATAATGGCGTTGCTTTGCAGCCAGAATTATTAGCAGAGGGTGCCTTACGTACTGCTTTGCAAAAATGGGGTGGGGAATAACGATATCACTATGTCAACACTATTAGACCAACAACCGATACGTTCGGCGCTCGTTGAAGTTGCCCGCGACTTTCATGCGCGTGGCTGGATGGCCGGTACGGCCGGTAATTTGAGTGCTAAGGATGACGCAAATTCATTTTGGATTACCGTTAGCGGGCGTCCTAAAGGGCGTCTGGAAGAAAGCGATTTCCTGCTGGTGAGCGTAGCCGATGGTGAGGTTGTCGAACGCACTAACAAGAGCGATAAGCCCTCTGCTGAAACTGCCATCCATCGTGCCATCTACACCTGCTTCCCTGAGACACGTGCCTGCTTGCATGTGCACACATTGGATGCTTGCCTCGCCGCCGCCGCTATTCCTGCTGATATCAATATTCTGGCGCTTCCCCCTCTGGAGATAATCAAGGGATTGGATATCTGGGAAGAGGATCCCAAAGTCGGGCTGCCGTTGTTCGACAATTATCTGGATGTGCCGAAGATCGCGGAGGCGATTGTGACGCGCTTTAAGATAGTGCCGCCGCAGGTGCCTGCCTTAATGGTGCGCGGTCATGGGATTACGGTATGGGGAAACAGTCTGCAGCAAACCTATAATCGCGTAGAGGCAGTGGAATTTATTTTGAGCTACATGGCCCGGATTCGCGTTTAGGAAGTAAAATCAGGCCAATGAAGTGCTGATGCAGGTTCACTTCTGCCAGCAGGTGCCAGAAGCAGAGCCGGTAGCAGTCTTACTATTGGCCTGAGTGATGCTGAACGAGGCGCACTTAGTATCACCATTCTGTGGATCGCCTGCTACGGGTGTCGCTGTTAACGTGTAGGTGGTGGCAGTGCGAACGCCAGCAGCTACAGAATAATGTCCGTCAGCTGAGATCACTGGAGTGACTACGTTACACGCCGCCGCATTAAAGGCATAGGTATTAAACTCCGTAAAACAGCGCTCCAGACGTTGCGCTGTATTCAGCAGCGCAGTCTGAGCATCTGCGCGTCGCGTTTTCTGGATCTGCGCGATGTACGAGGGGTAGGCAATCGTTGCCAGGATGCCGATGACTGCCACGGTGATCATCAATTCGATCAACGTAAAGCCGCGGATACGCGACGGCGTTCGCAACCCACACCCGCGAGGATAAGGCGATATAACCGCTATCTCCTTTGCTGATACTGAATCATTCTCTGTCATGGTGTCGTCCATTATTGAAGCTGATGGAAGGACTGGCGGCCCTTATTCGAGTTATTCTCTGCTTTGTTAACATCGAGATTACCACTCGATCCAGAGCCAATAAGCAGATCGCCATTACCCGTACCCAGGATGGTCGGAGTACCAACCACTCCCTCCCTCGATTGTCTACCGCTGACCGGTACCGTAATCCCACCAGAAGTGACGAAGTCCGCAGAAGTGAAGTAGCCGTCCCCGTTCACGTCAAACAGTGATATGCCCAGGCGCGAGCCAGTACGAGCATCCAGCGCCATCAGCCAGCTTGTTCCACCGAATCCGCAGGGATCGCTGGCGGGGATAAGCGTGGCGAAGAGGATGCGCCCGCTGCGCAATACGGAGTCGGTAACTTGCATCTCTCTACCCGTTGCAGGCAGAGTTCCCGGTGGAGCAACCGTGGGTAGATTGATATACCAGCCAGGCTGGTTGGTCAAAGCATTATTGCTGGTAGTGCGGAAGCTGGAGCCAGACACCGTGAGTTCCTGCAACACCTGCTGTTGTAGCAGACTGCTCTTGACAGGCGCTACGAAGCTGGCATTAGGCGTGTTGTTGTCATAGATGCCATAGAAGGTATTGGTAGGCGATATTCTGGTGATATCAACAGACTCCAGGTACTTGCCCGTGCCAAACAGAACGATCTGCCCCCCACCTGACTTAGGCGCCACATCGGGGCGGGTAGTAATTTGCTGGCGGTTAAGAAGAGTGCAGGGGCTTGCAACGCAAGCCGTGAACAGCGGGAGCTTGGTTGCGCCTGAGTTATAAGCGACACCCCATGAGCCGGCAGTATTCCCGGTCACATCGAATTTCCACATATTCCCCTGCAAATCTCCCGCGTAAATGTAGTCGACAATAGTATCGCCGTTGACATCCACAGGTGCAACGGTGGCAAGCCCGTTAGGGGTGGTGCCGTCCGCGCTGGTTGAGACGCCTACACCGGTATCAATTTTGGTAACGGTGCCGTCTTCGAGATCTCTGATGAACAGCACAGCCTTACCGTTGGTACTGTTATAGCCATTGCCGAATACCACTACCCAGTGACCATTGTGCATGCGCACGATGGCGGGTTGGCTATAAGTAAAGCCGAGATCAGCAGCGTCGGTAAACTCCCACAACACGTTACTGGTGCCAAACGATGTGGGGTTCGTCACATCAAGGGCATAGATGGATTTCCCGCCTTTATTAAGTCCACCCGCGACTAGGGTATGCCACGTACCAGCGAAGAAGGCATCACTAACGCTGGGCGAGCCGTCTACAAAGAACTGATGAGTGGAATTATAATTAATACTGGTGAGCTTGTTCAGGTTCGTGAATACCCCATTAGGCACGTAGGCAAAAATCTCTTGTCCACCACTGGAGGTTGCATTAAAGGCATGCAGCATCCCATCGTTTGCACCGACATAAATTACCGGGGTACGATTAATCTGAGTAGTCTGGTAAGCCGAATACGACGTTTCCGGCGCACCGACACCAAAACTGTCCGGATAGGGCAACCCTGGGGCCGCCTCATATCTCGGTGTGGAATCCACGATATCACCTAACTTGCTGACTGCGCGCGCACGAAACAAGAGGCCGCTGGGGTTTTCATCGGCGGCGCTGCCGCGCACGTAATTGAGCCGTTCTAAGCCCTTCCCGTCATTGACACTGGTAGAGGGGTTAGTGCTCAGGGATGTTGATTGCGCAACGTCCAGTTCTGTGGCGGTAGGGGTTGCTGGGGCGGCAGGCCAAGCGAAGAGAATGCCCTTGTTGCTGCTCGGTTTGTAAGTGAAGATCTTGCGGCTGGCTGCGGCCGGAACGGGGTTGGCGCCGCCCAGAATAACGCCAGAATCCCAGAGCTGG
>JAYTIZ010000128.1:0-11354 GCA_043731445.1 Gammaproteobacteria bacterium
TAACGAGTGAGGATGGGCCGACATTCGAACGTAGCTACGTCGCTACCGAACTTGCTCTACGCAGCTGGTTTGCCTGATAAGCAAGACGCATGAGCTGCGCGCCCTTATTCTGATCGCCTTGCAGAATAGCCAACCAGCTGCGTAGAGCAAGTTCGGTAGCGACGTAGCTACGTTCGAATGTCGGCCCATCCTCACTCGTTACATGTAATTCCCGTGTAGCCTGTTCCAGGCTAATACGTTTTTCCAAAAAGGTTTCTATCAGCCTGACGAGATCGAACTCTCCGCGATAACGGGCACGCGGCAGACTGAACTCGATGCGCGGCGCACCTTCTTCCTGCAGCAGACCAGCACTGGCCGGAATCTTTCCCCAATAACGACCGAGCCATGTCCACGCCCCTTCTGCACCCGTTGCTTTAGTTTGTGCGCCGGAAGAAAGGCGTTGCAGATTGGCCAGCAGGGCGGGTACGCCCTGAAGTTCTCCACGTGGCCCCACCAAGGCCAGATGAAAACCATCCATGAATATCACAGCTTCGGGAAAGACGTGTCGAAAGCTGCGCAGCACAATGGCAAGCGACTCCGGATCGAACTGATTCAGCGCGAGCCACTGCACGAACAAACCGTTATCTGCGAGATGTGTGCGGGCACGCGCAAATTGTTGCACGGACAATAAGGCACTTTGCCCAGCTAAATCAGGATGAAACAAATCGCCGATGATGACATCGTAACGCTGTGTATCGGCACGCAAGAACCGGCGCGCATCATCGCGCGTCACACGCATGCCATGCAGTACATCACCGTTCACAGAACCAAACCAGAGTTGTGCTGCTTCGATTGCACCGCGTGACAATTCCACGCCACTCAGGGATACATCGGGGAATGGCTGCGCACCCGCAGCGGAAATACCCGTGCCTATACCTAAAAACAATACGGAGTGTGGAGCGGGATGCAACAACAGTGGCAGGCGCGCCTGATTTTCCTGTACGTCTACGGCTGCCTGATCGGTCGCCGCATCCATACGCTGTAGATCCGTCAACAACACACGCTGGCCATCAGCGCGTTCCACTACGTGCGTGATAGTAATGGCATCCTCATGCTGGTAAACATCTCTGCTACCAGCTTGGGCTTCTGGCAATAGTTGCGCCACTGTGGGTAGATCGCGCACCGGCCAGGCCAGCACACTTAGCACTATTAATCCCAGCCCTACTGTTACATAACGCTGCCTCGCCTTACTCCAAGCCATGCCACACATGAACAACAACAATGCCGCCAGACATACCGTCCCGGTGGCGCCAACAGTCGGCAGTAACACAACACCTGCGAGCAGAGCGCCGAATGCTGAGCCCACTGAGTTCACACCGTACAACCAGGAACCGGTTTCTCTGGAATCATCTAATGAATGCGTGATTAGCGGAAGCCAAGCACCCAATATCAACGTCACGGGGAGTGTCAGCCCGCTGAGTACTAAGCCCTGCCAAAAGATCGCGCTGAGCAAGCTATTAAACTGCGCCTGTTCGGCCCAGGCCGAAACATACGGCAAACACCACAGACTCAATAGCGCGAAACCGCTGGCGATGAACGGTAGTAGCATAAACCAGATGGCGCTGTGGCCACGCCTAACCAAAAGACTGCCCAGACCGATACCTAATACAAATACTGCCAAGATCACCGCCAGCACATATTCTGTGCGCAGTAACACCATGCCGAACAATCGCGTCCAGCCTATCTCCAACATTAATGCTGCAGCACCTACACCGGCATAAGCCAGCAGCGATGCATAGCCAGGGCGGTTACTTTTTTCTGAAGTATTATCAACTTGCTGTCTGGCCCAAGGCAGGGCGGACAACAACAGTGCTGCGATGGCCACAGCAAGGCCAAGGCCGGCAACGACTTGCATCGCACGCTCCCAACCAAAGCTGGGCAATAACCATAGTGGTAACAAAGCGCCAAACGCTCCGCCACAAGCGTTGAAACCGTAAATCTTGCTCAACGAAAGTGTAGTGGGTGACAAGGATTTCAGCATCAAGGTAAATCCCGCGCCGAGTGCTAATGCGGGGATAAGCAGTAACACCAAGGCGGCAGCACCCTGCAGAAGATACCAACTCCACAAACTAACCTCAGGGGCGAGGTTGCCTAAACCAACATCTGCGGCTTGCAACAGCCAGGGTGAGGTGAGAGCGTAGAGCGCGACCGCACCTTCTAGCAACGCGAATAGTCTGAGCGGGTTACGAGTCAAGCGGCCATAATACAGGCCCGCGATACTCCCCAAACCCAAGCCCGCCATAAAAGCGGTGACACTTACCACGACACCGAAGATGCTTACCCCAAACTGCAAGCTGAGCATGCGCGCCCACAGCACTTCATAGGCCAGTCCGGTAAGCCCCGATATTGCGTAGGCGAGAATCAGGATCCAGCCCCAGCAGCGGAGACTCAGGCGCATAGGTAAGCTTGCGTTGTGAACCTAGGGGAAAAACCAGACGATGGCGACAATCGCGTGAATCAAGGCAAGTGTTGCTGTCAGCCCCGCCGAAACCATATGTGCAACAAACACTGGTTTACCGTACACACCCATAGCGATACCCAACCCCGCTGTGGTAAACACGCCGGTCAGTAATAAAATCCCCATCACAAAAAGGATCTGATGCTTACGCTTGGTGGTGACTGCAAATGTATCAGGCTTTTGTTGTTCGGCCTGTTTCTCAAAGGCTTCGAGTACCTTTTGGCTTTCCTGCGCGTGTGTTAGTGGCGAAACAGTTAGTGCAGCCCAGCCAGCCAGGACGAGCATCATACAGAGCAGCCATTTATTCGCAGTCCACCTTGTCATGTCAGCACGCTCTGTAGGACTCAGGGTTCATCATCGACATTATGTTTACTATCACGCGAGCGCTGGGCCTGCCGCCAATACAAGTAAGCGAGAACGATAAACGGTGCGAATATTCCAATGATTAGAAATAGAAAAATTCTCCAGGGCGTTTCAATGCTGACGTGCAGATAGCGGTAGCTATCCAGGCTCCAGGCAGGGCTGGCCAATGCCAGTGATGCTATTAAAAAAAATATCCTGTGTGCTTTTATCATCTTGTTCATTTTACATCCTGCGCACAGCGAAACCCGTAAAAGTCCGAGGCGTAATTCGGCAACGAATAATTACGGTGATAGGTTGAAGTAGAGAAGGGGTCGCTCTTCCAAGAGCCGCCACGCATGACTTTATACAGCGCGTCGGTTGTAACCAGATCTATCACTTTCATCGAGCGATCTTGTGCTGAACTTACGACTCCCGCCTTGGCCTTGAAGAGGTCGGCAGCTGCATCACTACCCGGATAGGGGTGAAAATCATCCGCTGTCCACTGGCTGACGTTACCCGCCATGTCCGCCACTCCATAAGGGCTAACTCCCTTGGGGTACGCTGTCACGGGCGAGGTCGAGCCCACATTGTAATAAGTGTTAAGCCGCCCAGCATCCATGGTATCGCCCCAGGGCCAACGTCTTGCGTCAGAGCCGCGTGCCGCTTTTTCCCATTCTGCCTCGGTAGGCAAACGCTTTCCGGCCCACGCGGCATATTTTCCGGCATCATACCAGGACACCAGCGTTACTGGATGAAGCTCTCTGCCAGTGGGAATTTTTCCATCCACCCAGTTATCCGGCGGACGATGTCCGGTGGCAGCAACGAAACGTGCATATTGCGCATTGGTGACCAAATATTTATCAATCTTGTAGGCGGGTAGTTCCATCTTGTGCTGCGGATGATTCTGTTCATTCGACTGCGAATTGTCGGTGCCCATAATAAATGGCCCAGCAGGAATAAGAACGGTAATATCCACTTCCTTCCACTGCGCAGGGGTCAGTAAATCGTCAGCCTTTTCAGCCGTATAGGACAGCACGACCTCTTTGCCTTGCAGCGCCATTTTCGTGGCCGTCTCACCGGCGGCCTGGATGCGTGCATGCTCATCCCGGAGATCATAGGTCGCCTTGCTGCGCATTTCTTCCATGCGTCCGGCACCTAACTGAATGACATGAATGCTGCCACCGATCATAGCGAGGGCCGCACAGGTTGCCAGCGTAGCGAAGAGATAACGTTTGCGCCGCTCGCGTTCAGCAGAGGGCGGCGGGATGCGTTGATGAGAGCTAAACTTCTTCATGTGGCCGTCAGAACAACAAGGTACTTCAGCACATCATTGTGCTGTGTGGGGAGGGTAGTCTTTGCCGGTTAATTTTTCGTATTCGGCTTTTTTTGTCTCTTCGAGATACCAATCTTTCACTCTAAGGCTCGCCATATAAGCAGCGAGGGTGCGACGATCCTGCTCCTTCAGATAGAGGTAGGAAGGCATGCGGAATTCCGGCTTTAATCTGGAAGGCAAAACCGCTTGCGGATCAGGGCTGGAAAAATAGGCGTAAAACCAGGCTTCATCACGCACTGAACCAATGCCATCCAGCGCGGGGGCTGGCACCAACTCCCACATATTCCGTACCGTCCACAACGTGTGGCAATTTTTACAACCCTGGCTGCGGTAAAGATCAGAGCCAGTTCGTGCAAGCTCAGGTGAAGCTGTACTGTAAAATGGAATGCCGGGATCAGGGGTTTTGGTCAAGCTGAGCTGCCAGAGATTGCTTCCCATAGCGATCAGGGCAGCTATGACGATAGCGTAAAGTATCCCTTTCTCACCCCTGCGCATGCCCGCCCACACGTTATTAGTGCTGCTCTCTCAGAACTTCCTCGCGCCGCTTAACCTGTTCGGCAATAACTTGTTGGCTCTTCGCATACTCTTCCGGTGCCATACGATCTTTGTCGTCCTTATTGAACAACACGTACTTGATATCTTCATCAAACTGTTCGTTGCGGGACGCCCAGCGAATGCCGAAGATCACGGCAATGATAATTGCAATACCCACTACCAACCACAGGTAGAGAGTCCAGCCATCCACGAATAAATTGTTCATACACTAATCCTCTTAAAAGAGATAACCACCTAACAACTGTAACGCTCCAAATACTATAGACACTACAATCCCCAAGAAAATCCATGCAAACAACCATTTCTCTCCGCGCTTCAACTTCTTCTTACCCGCCATGAAGGCGAATGCAATCGTGGCAAACAGGATAATGCCCAGTAACATGAATACAAAGATAATCATGCTAAATTGCTGGCTACGGACATTTTCAATGCCAGTGTAGTCCTGGAATGGCGCCTGCACCTGCAAAGCTAGCGCATGGTAATCCGCCACAGAGCTATTGCCGGACAGAAAGCTTGCAACCTTCATGGTCATATCGGTTGTTTAGTATGGAGTGACATGTGCATATTTTACGCGTATTTACGGCCTACTTTAATAAAGATACGGCCTCCTAAAAAACAATGCCGCTCGTTAGAGCGGCATTGGGGTATAGCTATACCTGCTAAAACTTACTTTTTCTTTAAGTCTTTATACCGGTTCGGCGAATAACGATCTACGATGAAGCTGTAGACGAAAGGCGCAAAAAAGGCAAACAGGGTCACGGCCAGCAAGGCCATGGGTGGGTTATCTATATCTATCATGCTCGCACCTTCCGATATAAGTCGTTGCCTTGGCCCGTCGCGGCGGCCATTCCTGGTTTAACATCGTCATCCCATTCCATCCGCTCATTGCCATGCACTGGCTGCAGGCTATACGGAGGCAGACGCTTCACTACGATCGCGACGGCCATACAGAAATAGATGATATAAAATATATTGATGAGGTAACCCTGGTCCCACCAAGGTTGCGTACGTGTTACAGAGCCGTCTGGCCGAATATTGCCTTCAAAATTAGCCAGCACAACACGGTTGCCCAACACGGTGTACTCTTCCAGGTGCACACCTTTCTGCTGAAGATCAGCAACAATAGGTTTGAGCACGCGGAGATCATCCATCGTTACCGGGTGGCGCTTTTGCTCTTGCGCATGTATGGAGCCTTTTTTCTCCACTGTCTTGACGATATAGGCCATGCGGTCATTGTCATTGGCGAGGGCCTGAACTTCGGGCGCATCCATCATGGCTATGTATTCTTCATAGATAGCCGCATTAGGCCTCTGACCCCAGAGTGGGAAAGTCAGCAGAAACGCTGACACTATCGTCAGCACCAGAAGATAAACCACCGGCATCGGCAGACGATTATTGTTTTCCATGATGCCGCCCATGCTCTCCGCTTCCCAGAGCTCCATCGCAGTTTTATTCTGCTCTTCCTGCGTCAGCGTGTATAAAGGGCGCCGCAACGTTACTTTAGCCATGACCCTATCCTCCTACTTCAAGTTCAGTACAAAGTCTATAAGATAGCGTATCTCGCTGTCGTTGCGATACGTCGGGACTTCCGGCGGTACCACACGCTGTCCACCACGGTACTCAAGATACGCGGTACGCCAGGCAGCAAAATCTATTACCTTGCCGTCTGCATCGGTCTTGCCCCACAGATAATCAAAGCGCGGCATGATGGAGTGCGGCTGCACCAAACGCGGGTTGAAGAAGTGCAGCGTCATCCACTCTTTCGAGGAGTTGCGCGAACCCACGTGCAGCAGATCAGGCGCTTTCCGGTCGGAACCAAACGAGGTTGGTGACTCACCGTTGAAATCGCCCAGCAACGGCGGCGGTCCAAATACCTGGAAGTCCTGGGTCTGTTCCGGCAGCAGGGTGTGACACCACCAGCAGCCTTCGCGCACGAACATCTGCTTGCCTGAACCGGCGTAAATCTTGTCACCTTCACTAGCCGCCGCAAGAACGGCATCGGGTGCCCAGCCTTGGGTGGCGGTGGCATTCTCAATGTACGGGTAGGATTTATCGCCTACCATGCCTTCCTTGACCAAAAATACTGCGCCTTGGGCAACTTTGGCATCTTTAATTTTACCTTGCTCACTGCTCAGCTGGCCAACTTCCTTGCCTAATACCTGCGGATGTAAAATGCCGCTAGGGAAAGGTGTGCCCGCAGGGAAAACATATGCGTACATAGATCCCTCTATGTCTGCACCTGTCTTAGGATCTTTTTTCAGCACCACCTTGATCGGCTTGCCTTTGCCCTGAAGCAGCGGGTCGTTGAGGCTGAACCCACTGACATCTCCATAGGTCAACTGTTTATCCAAGGCGGTCGCTGTGGAGCCTACCGAAATGATGTTAAAGCTGGGCATTACCAGCGTGATGAACATGGAGAGCGATAACGCCGTTCCAAACATCACTGCTCCGATTCTATATTCTCTAAAGGCCACGCCTGAGTTCCTCCGTTCCTAATATTTTTATAGTTTAACGTTCGTAGGCCAGCTCATGTGCCAAGCGATTGGCCGGTAATACCGTGCCTTCGCGCGCTGTCATCCACATGTTGTATAGCCAGACGCAGTTGCCCAGGAACACTAAGGTGCCACCGAACCAGCGGGCGATCATGTAAGGATGCTCCGCAACCACGATATCAATGTACGGCACTTCGTAAATCTTGCCAGCACCTTGAATGAGGCCTGCAATCGTCATGGATATCCAGTAGATCGAGAAACCGATCAGCAACATCCAGAAGTGGAAGTTAGCCAGCGCAAGCGAATAGAGCTTACGCTTCATCAGTGTCTGCAAGCCGTAGTAAACCGCGGCCACTTCGATGAAGGTGGAGAAGCCAAGCAGCGCCAAGTGTGCGTGAGCTACGATCCAGCCCGTGCCGTGAATGTACCAGTTGATCGAACGCGTCTGCTGGAAGCCGCCCTGCATATTAAGCGGGATGGCGAGCAATACACCAGTGACGGTAAAGCGGATCTCAATGTTCTCCACGAACATGTTCCACTTGCCCTGCATGGTCAACAGGATGTTGGACACGAAAGCGATCGCAGGCACCAGAATCAGTACGCCTTCCACCGAGGCGAAAGACTTCAGCCATTCCGGTAGCGGCGCGGACATGAGGTGATGCGCCGCAGGTGTTGAGTAGAAAATTACGATAGACCAGAAGTGCAAATGGCCGATACGGTGCGAGTACAGCGGATTACCGGTGATCTTGGGAACCGTGTAATACGCAATGGCTGCTGCCACTGGCGTAATCCACAGCCCTAAAATGTTGTGCGCGTTCCACCAGGTGAGATAGGCCTCGGTAAGACCTGTCAGATGGAAGTACTCCGGCAGATTACCTACTAGCAGCACGATGATGAGCATGAAGCTCGAACCGGCGAAGAACCAGTTGGTGGTGTAGATGCCCTGGGTACGACGGTGGGCGATCGTCATCCATACGTTCATTGCAACGGGG
The DNA here is from genome assembly GCA_043731445.1 of Gammaproteobacteria bacterium. Classification (GTDB taxonomy): domain Bacteria; phylum Pseudomonadota; class Gammaproteobacteria; order SURF-13; family SURF-13; genus JAYTIZ01. Next base: position 8,212 of record JAYTIZ010000128.1, read on the forward strand.
ACGATGGCCAGAAACATGATGATCAGGTCAATCGGGTAAATGAAGTCTGAGTATTCACGACCGGATGCGCTGCCCATCCACATGAGGAACAAGCCTGCCGCGAGGCCGACATTCCAGTTCATGCAGCTCCAGATGCCGAGCTTTTCGGACCATAACTTGGTGTTACCCAATGCCGGAGTGATATACATCATGGCGCTGGCGAAGGCCATGGAGATCCAGCCGAAGATGACCGCCATCACGTGCACCTGGCGCATCTTGCCAAAGGCAAAAAACTGGTAGCCGGTGATCATGTCCGGGAAGGCTAGCTTGGAGGCGTTAAACGAACCCAGACCAGTGCCGATGATGAACCACATAATCGCGGAAAATGCGAAAAATATCGAGGACGTGCCCGCTGGGATGTCTTCGTTCTTAGAGGAGAAAAGATATTTTAGTAACATGGAAGATACCTTCAGATAGTCTTAGATTCAGTTAACGGAATTAGTGGCAGCCCTGATCCGGCTCGTGCTTTTGATTCGGCGTGATCATGCATTGTTGGCCCGGCGGGCAGCAAGGGCGCAATATGCCGCGATTTCCCACCTTGCCGCAATCCACGCAAGGTGTTAAAAGATACCAGGCAAGCCACATACTTGCGGCGGCGCTGACCATGCTTAAAATTCCGGCAAATGTTGCTACATAGATCATAATGTGTACCCCATTAGATTATCCGGGCTTTGCTTACGGCAGGCCCCATTAGTTAGTGTTTATTGCGCTCGCTGCTACGTTGCGCAAGCCTATCATGCCCCTTCAGGGCAAGCAATAAAATGAACACAAACATGACCCCAAAGACCAGCATGGTCCAGGTCATCAAGCCATTGAAGGTGTTGGGTGTGTAAGAATCCCAGCCGCCCCAATTATCAAACATGCCGCGTCCAAGATTCTGCATCAGATAGATGCCGAACACGCTACCGTTACCCATACCCACCACCATGCCCAGAATTAAGCTGAGAATGAATGATTTCCTTACGAAACTTGCTGGCTGTGCCATACTCATCTCCAGTAATGCCGCTTTTTATTAGGTTGTACCTAGCTGGCGAATTTACCCTAGCCTTAAAATAATTGCAATATAACGCCTCGTTAAATCCTGAAATTTTCCATGAAAGAATTGCTCCTGTACGTACTGGTGGCGGTATCCGGGCTTACCATCCTGGGTTATTCCGTGCATATGTTTGTAGGCGGATTGGTCAGCAAAACAACCGAGTACGGCTTAATCACGGGTGCCTGTTTGCTGGGTTTGGCGGCCCTCGCCTATATGGCTTGGGACATTCTGCGCCAGCGTCGTATTGGAAAACGTAAGAGCCCGAATTAACTGTATATTTTCAGTAAATCAGTCGCTTCCTGGAATGCTGAAAGAGTGGCAAACTGCCCACGATGCAGCAGGTACTGCAAAGGTCGGCCTAGCACATCCTTGCCGGACAAGCCAAACGAGCGGCCTTGATGATCGGCGTAGTAACGCAAGTCTTTGATTAAATCTACCTGTTCGCCATTACGCAGCACTAGGCGCACCCGCGCCTTGCCAATCTCCAAAGCCACTGGCGCGCTGGGCAATAGCATCAACCGTGTTTTCAGGATGCGATTGGCGCCGGCGATAAAAAAGAACGAGGCTAGAAAGAACAGCAGATAGGCAAATTCGTGATTGGTGCCATACCACATTTTTAGACCAATCAGACCGAGCACAAAGACTGTCGGGACATAGAGCAGCAAGTCCCAGATCAGCCCCTGGCGATCCGGCACCAAGTTGTAACGCGCCTTATCGTCCATATCTAACGGTTTGATATGAGCGGCAGCCACGAGCTAGCCGTCATTATTTTGGGGGTTCGGATAGGACCTACCCTCGGTACACAATTGCTTCGTTAAGGGCAGACACTACTTTGTTCAGGTACTCCCGCTGATGTGTCTTTAGTGCGCTGGATTCTCCACCAGAGGTGGTAAGCATGACGTGAAAGATGGTCTTCTGCTTGTACATATAGAAAGCGGCAAGGGCTATGATGACTATGCCTATTGGCAGTGACTGTGACGAGATAATGACACCGATGACGAGAATCAGAATTCCGCCAAACCACTTTGGCGGTTGCTCGAACGCCTTTACAGACGTGACGTTACTCATGGCAAACGTCTGCCCGTCAGTGACGAACCGAGTATTGGTGACTTTGACGCCCTCGTACTCGAAGAAAGTTTTTTCTTCCATACCTACTCCTACACTTGGGTGGTAGCGATTCTCGCTCAGCTACTAGTGTCACGAGTGACGCTGACGGCTAACCTGACTTAGGCGGCATTACTTCTTTAATCGCTGCATCAAGCTCCTGCATGATCATGCGCCCCGACTGTACGTGGCGCACGATACCGCGCTTGTCTATGACGAAGGTCCAAGGGTCGCCCATCACGCGGAAAGCCTTGTACGCACCAGGGTTTTGATATTGATCCATGTGCAGGAAGATCACTTGGCCTTCGTACTTATCGAGCATAGCTTTCAACATTTGGAGCTGGTTATCGCACGGCGTGCAGTGGCCGGGGGTGGCAAATTCCACGACGAGCGGTTTGCCGAGTTTTAGAGCTGCGTCGAGCGAATACTGATACATGCGCGCATCGGGCTGACGATAGGTAGTTATCTTGCTGAAATCGCCGCCGACATCGGCAAGTGTCTTGGTCGGGATGCTGGGTGCAGCTATACCTTTTTCCAACCCTGAACCACCCGGGCACCCTGCCAACAGGCCTAGCGTGGCGACCAGACAAAAAGGTGAGAGCCACTTCATGATGGCTGCTTTCCCCAGCCCCAACCAGTGCGAAACAGGTTATAGGCCCAGATGATATTGGCCAGCAACACCAGGCTGCCGAACAGCCCCATGCTCGCCAGTAGCGGGTGAATCAGTTGTTCGATTTGATCAGGGGTTTGGTAGAGGCTCGCCCGACCGCCGACTATGCCTGCAGCGGTAAACAGCACGACCATGCCGATCAATCCAAAATTGTGCATCCAGAAATGTACCTTGCCGCGCGTCGTAGAGCGTGAGATTTACAGCATGAAGCTCGTCAAGGTACATTTCTGGATGCACAATTTTGGATTGATCGGCATGGTCGTGCTGTTTACCGCTGCAGGCATAGTCGGCGGT
>JAYTIZ010000129.1:0-10954 GCA_043731445.1 Gammaproteobacteria bacterium
ATCCCGTACACCGAACAGCAAATCATGTCTGGCGCACGGCGCGAAAGTTATCAGCAGTATCAACAGACGACTAATTCTTTTATACCGTGGTTCCCAAAGAAAGGAAAATAACGAGTGAACATTATCGAACTGTGCGAGCGTGGCCTAGTGCCCGATTGGCTGACCCGCTGGGGCATGCGCCGTTTGATGGCGCAACGCCTGCACGACGGCTACACATCAGGCAGTGAAGCCCGCAACGAAAATTATCGCAAGCTGCTGGCTGAGCTGCGCCATAGCCCTATCGCCATTGCGACTGACAAAGCCAACGAACAACACTACGAAGTACCCGCTGGGTTTTATCTCAAATCGCTGGGCCACCGCTTAAAATACAGTGCGTGTTACTGGTCAGCCGCCACGCCAAATCTGGATGCGGCGGAAGATGCGATGCTGGGCATGTATTGTCAGCGTGCCGGAATCGCGGACGACATGCGCATTCTGGATCTCGGCTGTGGCTGGGGTTCCCTCAGCTTATGGATGGCCGAACATTACCCTAATGCCAGCATCACGTCGTTATCCAATTCCAGTTCGCAGCGAGCACATATTGAAGCGCAGGCTACGCAACGCGGCTTGCGCAATATCAAGGTGATTACTACCGACATTAATAATTTTGACACAACCGAGCGCTATCATCGCGTGATGTCCATCGAAATGTTCGAGCACATGCGCAATTACGAACGGCTGCTACAAAATATTGCGCGCTGGTTAGAGCCGAACGGAAAATTATTCGTGCATATTTTTTGCCACCGCGAACTGGCTTATTATTTTGAGACAGAAGGCAACGACAATTGGATGGGCAAGTATTTTTTCACCGGCGGCATCATGCCTTCCGAAAATCTGCTACTGAATTTTCAGAACGACCTGCTGCTAGACGAACAATGGTGGCTGTCTGGCACACACTATGCCAAAACCTCCGAAGCCTGGTTGGATAATCTCGATGCTAACCGAGGTGGCGTGCTGGATATGTTCAAGCGCGACTACGGCCCCGCCGAGGCCGCGCTCTGGGTACAGCGCTGGCGCATGTTCTTCATGGCCTGCGCAGAATTATTCGCTTATCGCAACGGCGAAGAATGGGGCGTAGCGCATTATTTGTTCACCCGCCGCTAAAAACCAAAAGGAAATATATTGATGAAGGGATTATCGTTGCCTGTTAACACCTGCTCATTTACTGTTGGGCTGGCACTGTTGTTCTTTTCGCTCAACACCCCTGCAGAAACGGCGGAACGCTACATGACAGGTTATGCCTACGATCTTAAATCAAACACACTACTTTATTCCGAATCGCATCAGGAAACCTACTCTGGCGATACCTTGTTGTCGAGCACGGTGAGCTACCGGTTTCCGGATGGAAAAACCTTCGCGACCAAGCACATTGATTTCTCCGCAGGCTCTTTTCTGCCTAACTTCAAGCTTGAAGATTCCCGACAAGGTTATATCGAGGGAGGGAAAAAGGAGGGTGATGAGCTTGTACTATTTACGCGTGATACCACCCAAGCCGCCCTCAAAGAGAAGCGCGTTAAACCTCCGGCACCCGCCGTGGCCGATGCCGGCTTCAATCTTTTTATCAAAGCCCATTGGGATGAATTGCTAGAGGGAAAAACTGTCAAATTCAACTTCGCCGTGCCTGTCAGACGGGATTACTACCAGTTTAATGCGCGTAAGATACAGGATACCCAGCATGAAAATCGTCCGGCGGTCATTATTAATGTCGAGATTGCCTCAACATTGTTAGGACTGTTTGCCGACCCTATCGTGCTCACCTACGACCTGGAGACCCACAATCTGGTTGAATACCGTGGCCTGTCTAACCTTCCTACCACCGACGGCACCAAAAACTATCTCACCCGAATCGTCTACCCGCTGGACAAGATTGGTACCGCGACACCTGACTGACCTCAGATAAATATGAGGGACGGCGTATTACTACGCCATCCCTCATGCCAGATATCTTGCTACTTTTAATTAACGACTTTGATTAATTATCAATACTGATGATCGGGCAATTGATAACAATTCCAACACTGCCCCACGGTTTGCCATCAGGTCCGGTGATATAACCTTGCTGGGCAAGTTGGGCAACCTTGTTGAAGTCTTTCTGTGCAACATTGATACCTTCATCCATTGCCTTTTTTGTCCACACGGCAATATGCGCGTCCCACATTGGGCTATAGGCAAGCGCCCGTGGGCCGAAGGGAATTTCCTGCACGATGTTGAACGGATCACCATCGCCCATCAATGCTGAGCTCAGACCCTGGCGCTGAGGATTGGTCTTGCCAGTCTGACCATTAACAAACGGGATGATCCCTGTCAGCGCCGAGCTGGACGCATTCGAGCCTTTCGTCGGTGTGGATGCTAACTTCGGCGTGAAATTAGCCGCTTCCAGCGCCGAGACACCCGCATCGGAGGCGTTGAACGAAACATAATGCACGACCTTGCCCTCGAAGAACCCCTGGGTCATTTTGAACGTGGCTTTTTTGTTGACCAGATCAACGGATACCAGTCTATCGTGATCTCCGGTGTTGTTTTTGATGTGCGGCGCATTCAGCACCGTGCCATCCGGCAACTCAATCAGAGGAGTGTATAATGGCTCACCAATCGCACCAGGACTTGCTTCCTTCGGAGGAAATCCTGTCGGCCCGGGAACCACGACCCGCTCTGCCGAGAAGTTGACTGTGCCTCTAAACACGATTTTACCGTCAACAACATCTACCTTCTCCACCGCGTTCGTGCCTTTGGCATTAGCGAGCTTTGGCGCGTAATGGACATTGCGGCGTGCTGCGTCCTCTTTATTGGATGACTCCGTCACCACATGCCAGACGGTGCGACCGCTGCGTACACCTTCAAAAATAGGCAGCGTGACTTCCGTCAAATCGGCATTCTCGACGGCACTCTTGAGCAGCAGGGTATGAGCAAACTTGGTTGAGGTTGTGGCGGACGCAGTTGCCGGCGTCGAGCCGTTGACAGCGCAGCCCACCGAGCCTAAAAACATCATCAGTGTGGCGGCTTGTTTTATGTAGTGTTTCATAATGCCTCCTAATGTTTCTTATTTGGAAAGCGAAATTGAAGCTGGCGGGATGCCAGACTTGGTACTTAGTATCGGGATGAAACGTCACGCTGAGGTCACAAGAGGGTAAAATGACCGTAACATCGTGTGCTGGCTATCTGAAATTTTCAAAGCCGCTGACAAGTGATATCGTGCCAGGTCAGATTGCTACAACACATTGTTACTCTTTATATTTTTAGGAATAGATCAACCCATGCTAAGCACTGAATACACCAACCATCTCGCCGACGAAACCAGCCCTTACCTGCAGCAGCACGTCCATAATCCGGTTGAGTGGCATCCCTGGAATGAGCAGGCTCTGGAAAAAGCGCGCCGCGCAGACAAACCGATCTTTTTGTCTATCGGCTATTCCGCCTGTCACTGGTGTCACGTCATGGCGCACGAGTCGTTTGAAGATCCGCAAACTGCACAGGTATTGAACGAACTGTTTATCAATATCAAGGTGGACCGCGAAGAGCGGCCCGATCTCGACAAGATTTATCAGACCGCGCATCACCTTCTTACGCAGCGCGGCGGTGGCTGGCCGCTCACGATGGTGCTCACACCGGACGATCACGTGCCGTTTTTCGCTGGCACCTATTTCCCGCCCACCGCGCGTCACGGCATGCCTGCGTTTGTTGATCTCATGCAGCGCATCGCCAGCTTCTACCGTGAGCACCGCGCCGAAATCGGCAAACAAAATATAGCGCTAGTCAATGCATTGCAGAGCACCAATCCCATCGCCAGTACGGAAGACACTGTGTTAGATAAAAGTCTGCTGGAGATCGCGCGTCGCCAGATTGAGGATAGTTTTGATCCGCAGTTTGGCGGATTCAGCCAGGCGCCCAAATTTCCTCACCCCAACTATGTCGAGCGTCTGCTGCGTGACTGGGCACACTCCGCACTGCCAGGTTCGGGCAGCACGGCTACAAAACCGGATGGTCGCGCACTCGGCATGGCACGCTTCACACTCAACGCCATGGCCCTGGGTGGTCTTTACGATCAACTGGGCGGGGGCTTTTCCCGCTATTCCGTCGATGAGCGCTGGATGATCCCGCACTTTGAGAAAATGCTCTACGACAACGGGCCGTTGCTGGCCCTCTACACTCAGGCCTGGCTCGCCACCGGTGAGCCGCTCTTTCAACGTGTCGCGACAGAAACTGCCAATTGGGTACTCGCCGAGATGCAAGCACCCGAAGGCGGATATTACTCCACGCTCGATGCCGACTCCGAAGGACACGAAGGCACATTTTACGTGTGGCGCCAGGAAGAAGTGCACGCCGTTCTGGACGAGCAGGAATATCAGGTCATTGCGCGGCGCTTTGGTCTGGATCGTTCAGCCAATTTTGAAGGTAAATGGCATTTGCACGTGTTCAAGAATACTGCGGAGATCGCCAGCGAACTCAAGCTACCTGAAGAACAGGTCATGGATGTTTTAGCACTGGCGCGGCAAAAATTATTCAATGTGCGCGAAGAGCGCGTGCATCCTGGGCGCGATGAAAAAATTCTCACCTCGTGGAATGCGCAGATGATCAAGGGCATAGCCATCGCAGGGCGTGTGCTGGAAAACGAAGATTTCATAGACTCCGCAGCGCAGGCACTGGATTTTATCAAAGCTACGCTGTGGAAAGACGGGCGTCTGTTGGCCACCTATAAAGACGGCAAAGCGCACCTGTCCGCCTATCTCGATGATTATGTCTTTTTAATAGATGCGATTCTGGAATTTTGTCAGACACGCTGGCGCGACGGTGATTTGAATTTTGCCATTGAACTGGCCGATGTCGTGCTCAAGCATTTTCAGGATACCGAGCACGGTGGATTTTTCTTCACCGCCGACGATCACGAGAAACTTATCCATCGCCCCAAACCAGTCATTGACGACGCCACACCTGCTGGCAACGGTATCGCTGCTTATGTTCTGAACCGTTTGGGGTATCTATTAGGCGAGCCGCGCTATCTTGAGGCCGCCGAACGTACTGTCAAATCTGCATGGCTGGACATCAAGCGCATACCCTATGCACACACCACCTTGCTGTTAGCTCTCGAAGAAATGCTCTACCCGCCGCAAAATATTATTCTGCGCGGCGAAACAGAGCCAATGCACGCATGGCATCAACGCAGTCACGCAGCGTACGCGACGCGACGCTTGGCGTTTGCCATTCCCGCCAACGCACAAAATCTGCCGAGTGCATTGGCAGAACGTGCGTCGGGTGACAAGGTAGTCGCTTATCTATGCAACGGCCACACCTGCTCAGCCCCAGTGATGAGCTTAGAAGAACTGGATACTCAGCTTAAGAAAACTGAGGCAGCAAGGTCAGCGTAATATGTGGCCTTAAAGCACTACCATCATACCGACTAGCATAAATTCAACAAAAACCTGGTGATTAATGCCTAAGATTATACGGTGTCGTGTAGCAGTATATGGACGGCCCTTGATGCCTAATTTTAGTTGACTTTCTCAATGACCTCACTCGACTACATTCGTACCGGCACCGCCGAAGACGCGGTCTCATCACTCGAACTGGCTGCGGAATTCTTTGAGCAAGCTAAGCTTGATGAACGCTACTGGAAGTGGTTTATTGTAGCCCTTCACGCGGGTATCCAGGGAACGTTTGTACTTGCCCTTGAAGGTAGCGACGGACTGCTTGTGCAAAAGCCTGGAGTAATGAAAGCTACCCTTTCGGCTGACAGAACGGGAAATGTTCCTCCGCAGCAGTACATGGACAATTTCCTGAAGCTGTATAAGAAACTTCAACGTCCAGAATATTTGCGAAGCGTGAATTCGCAGCCAATTGCTGCGTCGCAAAAACATGAGTGCGCCCTTTCATCGTTGGACAGTCTCCGAAACGAATTTCTCCACTTCAACGCAAAATCCTTGAGTATTGAGCGAGAATTGGTCATCGTTCGAGCACGAGAATCACTGGAAGTGGCAATGTTTCTTCTCGCAGAGAGCAGGTCTATATTATGGCGTGAGCATAGCCATGAAGAGAGGGCCAAAGCCGCTATCACTCGGTTATGTTGCGCATTGCACCAGGAAAGTTGACCCTTCTACCTTCGGTTGCAACGAGGTCTGCCGCCCATATCAAACGCTAGACAACTTAAAATTACCCGTATTTCTTTTGACTCCCGAACCTCTTCGCCGGGTATACTGCCCACGGGCTAAAATGTATAGCCAAAGTTTTCCTTAAACCGCGTTTCAAATTCATTTTTATCAAAACGGTGATTCTGCGTGCCGTGGTGTTCGATCTTGATCGCGCCCATTAACGCGGCAATTCGACCCGTCACCTCCCAATCCAGTTTACTCATCATTTTTTCCTGAAACCCTCGCCATCAACGAACAGTTCGAACCAGCGCTCTACGGCCAGGCACTTGAAAATGGTTCCTGCTCCTTTCTTATAAGTTTCGAAACCCGCGAGACAATGCTCTAGCGCATTTTGGTCGAAGATACCTCGTTCGCGAACGCGTTTGGACATGAGCAGCGGGCGAATGTCATGCCTGAAGTGTGGTTGAAGCCATTCAGCCACTGGAGTCTCGAACCCCACTTTGTCGCGACGGTTTAGGATTTCTGCTGGTAAGTCTTGAGCAAATGCCTTGCGGAGTAAGTGTTTAGTTTCCCTGCCGCGCATTTTTTCATCGAAGGGCAGTCGAAATAAGAACTCGACCAGTCGGTGATCAAGAAACGGCAGCCGGGATTCCACAGAATGTGCCATGCTGATTGCATCTCCGAAGTGCAGCAGGTATGGCAACATTTCTTGCGTGTGGTCACGCACCAGCCTGGCTGTTAGGGGGTCGGGGAAATTCGGGATGGTGGGAGAACTGTAAGTGTCGCAGTATTTGGGTTGAGCAGCGAGCTCTTGCGATATCACCCCCGTGGGGTGGGGACGCTTTGGCTGGAACCGCTTGCCGAGACTACGCAGAATTGACTTGCGGCCCAGCGCCCTGCTTGCATCTGCAATTCGGGGTAACTTGCGATGCAGATTCCACGGTCGAAGAAGGGCGATTTCGCTTCGGAGATAGGGTTTCAAATAGTGCTTGAGATATCCCGCCAGCATTTCGTCCGCGCCTTGGCCTTCCAATACGATCTTTGCGTGCTTGGATGCCGTAGCAAGGAGCTGCCATCTCGCGAGCATCTGCCCAAGCGCGGGTGGGGCATCCATGTGCCATGTGACCGATGAGAGATCGTCAAGCACCCGCGTGGAATCATATTCCACAGCGTGGAACGACATGCCAGTTCGTGCGGCAACCAACTCGGCATACTGACGTTCGTCGTAGCGATTACCGGGAAATACTGCAGTGAATACATCCAGCGTACCGCACGTTTTCTGTTGCGCCGCATGCACCGCGATGGAGGAAGAATCGAGACCACCACTTAACAGCAGCGCTATTGATACATCAGATCGCAGACGCAGCCTGACGGCATCCGCGAAGAGTTCTCGAAATGTCTCTACAGGGCGAGAAAAATCATAGCTCTCGGACTGATCGGTATACGACCAGTATTGAGATTCGCGCATACCACTGCGAGTAACAATGAGATTGTACCCCGCAGGCACTTGTTCGATGCCGACGAAGGCGGTGTATCGCCCTTCAAGGGGCGTATTGCGTAGAAAGAACTGCTTCAGGTAAGCAAGATTTGGAACAGCCGGTATTTCACCACCGGCCAGGATGGCCTTTACCTCTGAGCCAAAATAAAATGTATCGCCATGCCAGGCGATGAATAGTGGCTTGATGCCAAAGCGATCGCGTGAACAGACAAGCTTCTGTTGCCGTTGATCCCAGATGGCATAAGCCCACATTCCATTGAATCGTTTTGCACAATCATCGCCCCATTGTTCATAAGCATGCACAATGACTTCTGTATCCGTTTCCGAGTGGAAGCTATGGCCAAGTGCTTTCAGCTCGCCACGCAGCTCAAGGTGGTTGTGAATAGCGCCGTTGAAAATTACGAAAACATCACCGGCTTCATTTGATATCGGTTGTCGTCCGGCGGCTGTCAGGTCAGTGATTGACAGGCGGCGACTGGCGAGAAGTACATCGGGCGTGAAGTGGGTAGTGGTCTCCTTGCCAGTGTACACTTTGCCAAGGGAAGTGCTGGCCAACAGATAGCCGAAATCATCCGGGCCACGGTGCTCCAGGTAACTAGCCATACGGCCGAGCCGGTTTTCATCTTGATGGTTAGGGCCAGAACGACGCCATAAGCCGGTTATGCCACACATTGCTTTGCCCTGGCACAGTGTCGGATTATGGGTTGGCTGCGCCTCCCCTGCGGCCCTATTTTCAAATATTAGTTAAACCTGTAGCCAAATTCCTGATCAAAGCGCGCGGCGAATTCATCTTGGCTGAAGGTGTGATTCTGCGTGCCGTGGTGTTCGATCTTGATCGCTCCCATTAACGCGGCGATGCGGCCCGTCACTTCCCAATCCAGTTTATTCATCAAACCGTAGAGCAAACCTGCTCGATACGCATCGCCACAACCAGTAGGATCAGACAGCTTTGCTGTCTTGGCAGCAGGAATGTTTATACATTTTTTGCCAGTATGAATACTGGAACCCTGGCCGCCGTGTGTGACGATCAGTGCTTCAACGGTTTGTGTTAGTTGCTCTGGCGACTTGCCGGTGCGCTGCTGCAATAGCTGAAATTCATAATCGTTAAACACTGCCCAGGTGGCGAGCTTCATAAAATTCAGGAGATCGGTACCGTCGAACATGGGTAGACCCTGACCCGGATCAAATATAAACGGTATGCCTGCTTCGGCAAACTGTGTGGCGTGCTCTAGCATCGCCTCGCGTCCATCGGGTGCTACGATTCCGATGGTAATATTTTCCGCTTCACTTACTTTATTCTGATGGGCGAAGTTCATCGCACCGGGATGAAAAGCAGTGATCTGGTTGTCATCCATATCTGTAGTGATGTAAGCCTGCGCGGTGTAGGCATAGTCAATGGTGGTGATGTGCTTGCGGCTGATGCGGCAACGATCCAGCCACTCCGCGTAGGGTAAAAAATCTATCCCTACAGTGCCCATCGGCACACCCTTCCCGCCGAGAAGATTAAGGTTGTATGCAATATTGCCCGCGCAGCCACCGAACTCGCGGCGTAGATCCGGCACTAAAAAACACACGTTCAGAATATGGACTTGATCGGGGAGGATATGATTTTTGAACTGGTCTTTGAACACCATGATGGTGTCATAGGCTAACGAACCGCAAATAAGTGCTGACATGGAATTCCTTGAGATAACTAACTGAATATTACAGGAGTACTAACAACCAGACCATCACTACATTGACCAGTGCGAGAAATACCGCCGCTGAGCCCATGTCTTTGGCGCGCCCTGCCAGAGTGTGATGTTCTGTACCCACGCGGTCTACCACAGCTTCAATGCTGGAGTTGACCACTTCAACGACCAGGACCAGCAATAAACTACCCACCATCAGCGCCCGTTCTACGCCGGTCTTACCCAGCCATGACGCGAGCGGCGCAAGAAAGATGATTAGGATGACTTCGGTACGGAATGCCGCTTCGTTTTGTAACGTGGCATATAGCCCGTCGAATGAATATTTTGTGGCGCGGATGAGGCGCTGAAACTCGCCTTTCTTTTCGTTGTTATTTTGCATCGCCCTTATTTACAGGGTTATGCGGCACAAATCAAGCCCGACGTTATTGCCATCCCGCAGTGAGGCCTATCCAAATTCTTCGCCCTCGCCTTACCACTCAGGAGGCTTACATAATTTTGTAACAGGAATGATGCGTAGTTGTAACACAACGCGGGCATAGTGCGGAAAATCAAACAGTAGGAGGCGAACTTTAATGAACCCTCTGCACTATAGAGCCATCTGGATATCCGACGTACATCTTGGCATTCGCGCCTGCAACGCGGAGTTCCTGCTCGATTTTCTTAAACAGACCGAATCTCAGTATTTGTATCTCGTGGGTGACATGATTGATTTCTGGAGTATGAAGTCATCATGGTATTGGCCGCAACTACATAATCAGGTCGTCCAGACAATTTTGGCCAAAGCGGCCAAAGGAACCAAAGTCATTTACGTTCCGGGCAACCACGACGAAATGTTCCGTGACTATGTAGGAAAAACGTTCAGCGGCGTACGTATCTGCGCTGAAGCAGTTCACAAAACTGCGGATGGCCGCAAACTTCTGGTGATACACGGTGATGAGTTCGACAGCATCGTCAAATACAGCAAGTGGCTCGCCGTACTCGGCAGCGGGATGTACGAATTTCTGCTCTGGGCCAACCGTGGCCTCAATTATTTCAGACGAAAATTCGGCTTTCCATATTGGTCACTGGCCGCCTACCTCAAGCACAAAGTTAAAAACGCCGTCAACTTCATCAGCAATTTCGAGCAGGCCCTCGTGCATGAGGCCCGCAAACGCAAGCTCGATGGGGTGATTTGCGGCCATATCCACCACGCCACCATCCAGGACTTCGACGGCATTCTGTATTGCAATGATGGCGACTGGGTGGAAAGTTGCACCGCGCTGGTCGAAGGTGCGGACGGCGCACTCGCCATTATCCATTGGGCCGAAGAAAGTGTACTGCTGCTAAAAGAGGGTGAATATGAAAATTGCTATAGTAACCGACGCCTGGTTTCCACAAATTAATGGCGTAGTCACTACGCTGTTCAATACCAAGCTGGAACTGGAAAAGCTCGGCCATGAAATTCTGACCGTCACTCCTGATGGGTTCAAAACCATTCCCTGCCCCACGTATCCGGAGATCAGACTGTCCATCGCGCCGGGAACGAAAGTTGAGCATATGTTGCAATCGTTTAATCCGGATGCCGTGCATATAGCTACCGAAGGCCCGCTCGGCCTGGCGGCACGTTCCTGCTGCATAAGCGAAAAATTTCCGTTTACTACTTC
>JAYTIZ010000130.1:0-4879 GCA_043731445.1 Gammaproteobacteria bacterium
ACCCAACAATTAACTGAAGCTGTTATAGGTCTTTTGCGGGATCCCAATCTGCGGTATGCGATGGGTGAGAAGGGTAAGCACCTGGTGGAAAAAAATCGCGGCGCATTGGATGCGCTGGTGAGGCTAATCACCCCCTATCTGGATAGGAGGTGATTAGTATTTTACTTAGCTTAAGACAGTAGAGGCCGGCTTTAGCCCCTTGATACTGGCGATACCGGCCAGTAAAAGGCCGAGCAGGATCAGTACAGGGCCGATACCTGTGCCTAGCAGTGTGCCTGCCCAGCCTATATGAAACACTACAGTCAGATACAACATCCCGGAGTGCATCACTGCGCCCACAATAAACATCCAACTGATAATTTGCTTAAACAATGCCGGAATTACCAACAGACTCAATACTACGCCGACCGCAATATTGAGCAGAGACTCTAAATTACCGTGCGTATGAGGGCCACCTTTGATGGCGTCAATGGGGTCTTCTGCATTTAATTGTTTGCTGAGTGCAAGCAGGGCCGCGGTATTCGCTTTGGCGATCTGATCTGCGCTCATGGGCTGTAGATTTTCTTCAAAGTTATTGGCAGAAAACTGCTCCAAACGGCTGAGCGCCTCGTGCTTAGCGTTGGTCGCCTGCTCCACAGAATTAAGTTGCAGCACCATGTAGGGCCCCAGCGAAGCGGTCAATACCAAATACAGAAAACCGAAAACAATATTTTTTTTGCCTATCATGAATTTCTCCTTTGGTTAATCTTGCGCCTGCTTAGCGAATAAGTGCCGTGATGCTTTTGAAATGAGGGTGCTTCGCATCGCCCAGCCATTCAAACACTACCGATTCCGTGGTACTAATAATCACACCGGCTGCATGCAGGCGCGTGAGTGCTTGAGCACTGTGGCTAGCGTTGCGGGAACAGACTGCATCCTCGACTACAAATACTTGCCACCCAGCCGTTGTTAGCTCCAAAGCGGTTTGCAGAACACAGACGTGGGTTTCCATTCCGGTCAGGATAATCTGAGGCCGCTTAAGCTTTTTAATGGCAGGCTGAAAACCTTTGGCTTTCATAGCAGAGAAGCAGGTCTTTTCAAAGTGTTGTGTGCCAGCAGGTAGATAATGTGTGAGACTGGGCATAGTTTTACCCAGCCCTTTGGGGTATTGCTCGCTCACCAGCACGGGAATATCGAGCAATGTCGCTGTCTGTAATAGGATGGCCGCGTTATGCAACACCTTGCGGCGAGCCTCTTCAGACATGGCAGCGGCGAGCCGTGTTTGGATATCTATCAGCACGAGCACGCTGTCAGCTGCGTGACAGTGTGCCGATAATTTACGGGTAGCCATTGCAGCTTGCTTATTCTAACCAGGTATTAATCTGTTGCAGATCTGCCGGGCTGAGTGTGCCCGCAGCTTGTTTGAGGCGCAGAGATTCCACAATGTAATCGTAGCGTGCACGCGCATAATCACTTTTGGCGCTGAACAGTGCGCGCTGTGCGTCCAGTACATCAACAGGGGTGCGTGTGCCCACTTCCAAGCCCGCTTGACTGGCCTCTAATGCGGCTTGATTAGACACCACAGCTTGTTCGAGCGCTTTCACGCGGCTGATATGCGCCAGCACGGTTAGATAGGAAACGCGTGTCTGACGCGACACGGTGCGCTGTTGCTGCTCCAAGACTTCACTCGCCTGATTATGGAGAAACTCCGCTTCGCGTGTGCGTGAGCCGTTCAGACCACCACGAAAGAGCGGCGCATTGAGTTGCAGTCCGATGCTGCTGCCTTGAACCTCACTACCACCGAAGCGTCCCCCGCCAGATTCGGCAAGTGAGTACGATCCAACGATATCCAGTGTAGGGTAGCTGGCTGCCCGACGTACACCAATCTCTTCACGCGCAACCTGTGCGGCAAATTGCGCAGCCGTGATTTGCAAGTTTTGTTTAAGTGCTGTGTCGGTCCATTGCTCGACGTCGGCAGGTTCCGGTGCAGGTAGAGGAATTTGTTTTCTGACAGATGCCAGAGATTCGTGAAAACGTCCGGTGATTTCGCGTAACATTTCACGACTGGCGGCGAGCTGATTATCTGCAGCAATTTCCTGGGACACGGTGAGGTCAAAGCGCGCCTGTGCTTCGTTGATATCGGTGATGGGTATTAGTCCTACCTCAAAACGTGCGCGGCTCTGTTCCAACTGGCGTTGAATGGACGTTTTTTCGGAGCGGACGAATTCCAGATTATCCTGCGCAGCCAGTACATCGAAGTAGCGTTGCGCTACACGTACAATAATGTCCTGCTGAGCACTGGCATATTCAGCGTCAGCTTGGCCGATGCGCGCATCGGCTTGACGTAAGCCGGCGTAGATACCAAAGTTGAACACCGGCTGCACCAGATTAATGGAATAGCCGCTACTTTCGAAATTTACCACACCAGGTGAGTTAGTACTTAATTTAATATCCTGGCGGTTAGCTGTCTTGTTGGCACTGAGATCAATCGAAGGAAAGAGTAGAGCGCGACTCTGCGGTTTAATCTCAAGACTTGCGGAATGCCCCGCCTCGGCGGCTCTGAGCGTGGGATCACTGTCTGCGGCAAGTTGATAAATATCCAGCAGGTTCTCCGCATGAGTTAGCGCAGGTAAGGCAACAAGTGGGAGGATTTTTAGAAGAAAGTTTATTTTCCGCATGATCTTATTCTCTTTTATGGATGACCTAAGGCCAATTCATTAAATTGTGTTGCGGGTTCATGGATCTGTCGTTTGCGCGCCAGCAGGGTATAGGCCGTGGGTATAACGAATAAAGTGAGCACGGTGCCAAACAGTAATCCGCCGACGATAACCCAACCGATTTGCTGACGGCTTTCCGCACCCGCACCTGTTGCCAGTGCCAGGGGAACTGCACCTAGCACCATCGCAGCGGTAGTCATCAGGATGGGGCGCAAGCGCAAGGTAGCCGCCTCGATCACCGCATCACGCACATTCTTGCCGCGTTCCTGCATCTGATTAGCAAATTCGACGATCAGAATACCATGCTTCGTGATGAGCCCCACTAACATCACCAAGCCGATCTGGCTATATACATTGAGGGTACCGTGAGTAAGTGTAAGTGACAGTAACGCACCCGTCATGGCCAGCGGTACCGTAAGCATGATAATAAACGGATCTATGAAACTTTCAAACTGTGCCGCCAGGACCAGATAAATAAACGCCAGCGCCAGCACAAAGACCAGATATAGCGCGGCGCCTGATTCTTTGAACTCGCGCGACTGGCCGTCAAAGGTAAACTGTGTGGACTCCGGTAGCACTTCTTTCGCCGTTTTTTCTAAAAAATCCAAAGTTTGTCCCAGAGTGTACCCCGGTGTGATATTTGCCGACAAAATGGCGGCACGCAGACGATTGAAGTGGTTCAGTTCTTTAGGCGCGACCTGTTCGTTGATGTTGACCAAGTTTGCGAGCTGTATCAAGTGGCCGTCATTACCCCGTACGAAGATGGAAGAGAGGTCATTCGGTGTTACGCGCTCCTGATCTCTGAGCTGCACGATCACGTCGTATTGTTGGCCATCACGTTTGAAGCGCGTCACCTGACGGCCACCTAACAGAGTTTCCAGAGTGTGTCCGACGGCGTCTACTTGCGCACCTACATTGGCCACTTTGTCGCGGTTCAGAGTAACGCCGAGTTGTGGTTTGTTCAGCTTGAGATCGCTGTCCAGATTTGCCAGTCCGGGATATGCCTTTGCCTTGGCCATCAACTTGTCTACTAAGGTTTGTAACTCCGGATACGAGTTAGCCTGTACCACAAACTGCACAGGCGGATTACGGAAACTCTGGCCGAGTGAAGGTGGACTGACTGGGAAAGCCAGTACGCCGGGTAGTCCGAACATTTTGGGCCCCAACTCGGTAGCAACATCTAATTGCGAACGTGTACGCTCACTCCAGGGTTTCATACTCACAAAAGAGATGGCAAAATTCACCGGATTGGGACGATCCAGCCCGGGTGCGACCACCATAAAATAGTTGATGATCTCGGGTACTTGAGCATAGAACTTCTCGATCTGTTTGGCATAACGGTTGGTATAGTCCAGCGTGGCACCTTCGGGCGCGCTGATGATGCCGATCAGCAGGCCGCGGTCTTCCAGAGGTGCGAGTTCAGACGGCAGTGAAGTGAAAAGCTGGACCATACCACCGATCGTTATGACGTAGACGAGCATCGCTATCCAACGCATGCGTAATGCGTGCGTAAGCAGCCAGTGATAGCCATTGTTCATGCCGTCAAAGAAGGGCTGTGTAATATTATAGAAGCCGCTGTGTTTTTTATTGCTCAGAATTTTGGAGCACATCATCGGAGTCAGTGATAACGCTACAAAGCCCGACACCAGCACGGCTGCGGACACGGTCAGCGCAAACTCACGGAACAAACGGCCGGTGTTACCAGTCTGGAAGGCCAGCGGGATGAACACTGCGGTGAGCGTCAACGTCATAGCCAGCACGGCGAAGCCAATCTCCTTGCTGCCTTCCAGGGCTGCTTTGAACGGCGCCATACCTTGTTCGATGCGCCGCTGAATATTTTCCAGCATGACGATGGCATCATCTACCACCAAGCCAATAGCGAGCACGATACCAAGCAAGGTCAGAATGTTGAGGGAGAAATCCATCGTGTACAGAAAGATGAAAGCACCCACCAGAGACACTGGAATGGTGACAAAGGGGATTAAGGTGGCACGTAGCGTGCGCAAGAACAAAAAGATGACCAGCACCACCAGCACCAGAGCTTCGACGATGGTTTTGTAGACTGCCTTGATGGACTGATCAATAAATACTGAAACGTCAAAGGCTATTTTGAGCTTCATCCCTGCGGGGAGTGCAGCGGAAATTTTGGGCAGTTCGGCTTTTACTGCCTCGGCCACCGCCAG